>NZ_AJXL01000029.1 GCF_000264055.1 Flavobacterium sp. ACAM 123
AAATATACACCTCTTTTTGTGGTTTTTCAATAAACAATTAATCTTTTTCCTATGTTTTGTGCTTTGGGCTAAAAAGGATAATAAAGAAACTACTTGAACTAATTAAAACAAAAAAAACCATTGCATCGCTTTTACAAGCATTGCAATGGTTTATTATTTATAAAACAGAAAAAGTATTATTTCATTTTTGTCTTTTAACTGGTTTTTCTACTGGTTCGTTTTTGTTTTGCAACAAATAATTAGCCAATAGTTTTTCGATTAATTCGTCCTTAGTTAAATGATGAAAAACGGTTTTTATTTTAGTCTTCAATTCCGGATCCACCTCATGGTTGGGTTTGGTTTTGAATATTTGTTTGGCCCATAGAAGGGTATTGTTTTCTTCGATGCTTAACGCGCTTGGTTTTTTAAATTCAGTGAATTTGATTCCCAGTTCTCTTTCAAAGTCGGCGATCTCTTGTACCTCTTCTTCTTGCAGTACCGTTAGAGAAAGTCCCTTCGCTCCTGCTCTTGCTGTTCTTCCGCTACGGTGTACGTAAGATTCATACGCATCTGGTAAATGATAATTAACCACATACGAAATTTCCTTTACGTCAATTCCTCTGGCAGCCAAATCAGTCGCTACTAAGATATTGATGTGCCCTTCGCGAAATTGCTCCATGATGCGGTCTCTAATTCCTTGTGACAAACTACCATGCAAGGCTCCCGAAGAGAAACGGTTGATGGCTAAATTTTTGGCCAGTTTATTCACTGCCGCTTTGGTCTTGCAAAATATGATTCCGCGTTCTCCTTCTTTTGAATTCAGGAAATGCATTAAAACATCTAGTTTCTCAATAGGATCCACCACAATATACTCGTGATCGATTCCTTGATTCCCTACTGTTTCCATATTAGCACTCACCTGAACGACGTTTTTATTCAAGTAGTTTTGGATCAGTTGTTTTATGGTTCCTGGCATAGTAGCCGAAAACAATAATGTTTTGTGTTCCTTAGGCAATTCGGCAATAATTTCATCCAGGCTTTCTTTCAAGATGGTCACCATTTCATCGGCTTCATCTAAGACAAGAAATTTAGTTTCCTTAAGATGGATTGCTTTGCGCTGTATTAAGTCAATTAAACGACCCGGTGTTGCTACCACAATATGTGTGGGTGCAGCTAGGCGCTCGATTTGTGGTTTTATTGGAATTCCACCACAGGTGGCCGCAATAGAAACTTCAGGAAGGTATTTTGCAAAATCTTCTAGGTTTCTAAAAATCTGATTTCCCAACTCTCTTGTAGGAACCAGAATAAGCGCTTGTACCGCAGGTGAGCTTGTATCTATTAATTGTAAAAGAGGCAATCCAAAAGCAGCTGTCTTTCCGGTTCCTGTCTTTGCGAGTCCAACCAAGTCAGTTGTGTTTGCTAAAAGTAGCGGAATTGCTTTTTGCTGAATTTCTGTGGGTTCAACAATTTTCAATTCAGAAATTGCTTTTAGAATTGGTGCTGAAATCCCTAAATCAGAGAATTGTTTTGGCATTTTTTTGGATTTATTATTTTATAAAAGATAGTTGTTTTGTATGCTGGATTTCTAGCCCTGATGGAAACGGCATCCTGTTGTGGTGGTGTTCACCACAACAGATACAGTGTACAGCGGGAATTGCTCCTTATATTACTCGTCATCAGGTTCGTTCATGATTCTCTCCCGATACTTCTTCCCGATCATTAAGGTCATTTTTAATTTGTAATCATCAACCAGCCATTCGCGGTAGTTTTTACTACACTGGCTCAGACATTTAGAATAGCGTTTGATTCGGCATTCAATATCGTCGTCTAGTTCGCGAGACAATGATTTGGCTTGCTGCAATGTTTCTGTATTGTCTACACACATCGATGAATGTTGTTCTAACGATTTGTCTAAAACTACTTTTGAACGCAGGTTTTGGGCAATGATGAGTTTGTGCTCTTCATCGACATCAAATCCTACTTCGGCAGTTTTACTGAACTTGGCGCGCAAGTCTGCTGGCATGGAATACTTGAAATACAATTCTATCTCTGTGTCATCACGTAAGTTTTCTAGATAAAACTCCGGTGATTTGAAGATATGTTGCCAGTTTACAGGCTCACTCCACAAACCGAATCTAGCTGCATTGTTTCCTAAATCGATTACGGTAAACATATCTTTGTTCGGCAGTTTTCTGGAACCACGACCAATCATTTGATAATATAAAGTCAACGATTTTGTAGCTCTGTTCAGAATAATGGTGTCTACGGTAGGTTCGTCAAAACCAGTGGTCAAAATCCCAACCGAAGTCAAAATCGCATCTGGTGTTTTCTTGAACCACTGCAAGATATCTTTACGTTCCTCAGTGCTGCTGGTATTGTCAAGATGACGGATAGGATAACCCGCTTCTCTAAATGTTTCATAAACATATAAGGAAGTGTTAATTCCGTTATTGAAAATCAAGGTCTTTTTACCCAATGATTTCTCGGTGTAGGCGTGCAATAATTTCTCCTGCATGGCCATATTAGTATACAAATCATCAGATGATTTAACGGTGTAATCTCCGTTAATTCCAACCTTCAAAGAGGTCAGACCTACATCATAACTGTATGTGATTGCTTTTGCTAAGAAACCATTTTCAATCAAGGAATTAATGGTGTCCCCTACGATTAATTCATCGTAGCTTTCATGCATTGGCAGTTTTATATTTGAACTCAGCGGAGTCGCTGTAACGCCAAGGATAAAGGCATTTGTAAACGAACTCAGTAACTTACGGAACGAGTTGTAATGGGCTTCGTCGATAATAACTAGTCCTACATTATCTAAATGCAGTTTCTCGTCATTGATACGGTTTTTCAAGGTCTCTACCATGGCCACAAAACAAGAATATTCGTTTTGGTCCGGAAGGTCTTTTACCTTACTGTTTATAATTTTATTTTTTACATCAAAGCCTTTTAACATCTTAGAGGTTTGCTTACACAGCTCAATCCGGTGTGTCAAAACAACTACTTTCTTGTCACTTTTAGATAAATAGCGACGAACGATTTCAGAAAACACTACCGTTTTACCACCACCGGTAGGCAGTTGATATAATAGGTGATGTTGTTTTGGTGCATTGTCTATCCTTTCAAAAATGGAATCAATATCTCCTTTTTGGTATCCATAGAGCTCTTTTCGGTCTTCTTTTTCTACTTCTATAGTATTTTCAAACATTGTATTTTGTTGGGTTTTTGCAAAAATACACCTAAAAAACAGTTATTCTGTTATATATAATTTAAAATATAGGGATGGATTGAAGTAATTTCTGTTATGAGGATTAGCTAATACTCAAATCTCTCGATGATTGCGTTGAATTCTGGTTCGTTTATCCAGTTTTGCGTAATCGTTTCCTTATGAATTCCATTAATTCTGGTTTTAAACTCGTTGAGGATGCCGTTTGCAATCATATAAATCACAGCCTGCTCAAAGGAAGTGCCCATACTTTTATAAAAGAGCTCGTGTTTGATGGTATTTTCTGAAGAGAAAGTTTGTGCGATTTCGATATTGTAGAGCATCACATCTACTATTATAAAAGGGTCTACGCCCAAAGTGATAAAGTGTTTAATGTACTTTTGGGCAACGGAACGTCGCATCTTTGGCTTTTTACGTTTGGCACCCGTTGTCATAGGGAAATATTCATTCGAAATTTTAAGCTTACATTCCTGCAGCAGCTTTTCTTCCTTTGGGTTAAACACAAAATCATAATACACTTTTACCGGACTGAATTTCTCATACAATTCGATAACCTGCTCTTCGAGTTGCTCTTTCGTCAGTTCGTTTAAATATTTTTTTAAATCGCGTTTGCTCATTTTAAAAGTTTCAGATTACAAAAGTAAAAGACTTTAAGATTGAATACCCATAAAATCAATCCTAATTACTTAATTTTGCCCATAATTAATAAAAATAAAGTACATGCTCAAATTTTTTAAGGTCGTAGCCATTCTGGAAGGAATATCTTATTTGGCGTTGTTTTCGAATATGTTGTTTATCAAACCCAATAATTTTGATCTTTATAAAACCTTACTTTATCCTATAGGAATGAGTCATGGCGTTTTGTTTATTGGGTATGTCATACTGGCGACTTTATTAAAAAAACATCAAAATTGGGATTTTAAGACCTTTGCTATTATCCAATTAGCCTCTTTAATTCCCTTCGGTACTTTTTATGTAGAGAAAAAATACTGCGGAAATGTTTAAATTCATCCAAAAAATATTTGGCTATTTTTATCCGATACTCAGAAAATGGGGAATGGGATATAGTTTTGCATCCTATTTGAGTTTGTTTTTTAATATAATCTTACTCTGCGTTTTGGCATACACCATGTACGTGGTGTTCCGGCTGGTCCTCGTAACCGTAATGATTTTTATTGCGCGAAAAACCAAAACGCAATTCGATGATTTATTAGTCACTAATAAAACCGCGAAATACATAGCCCATTTAATTCCGTTGTTGTTTATCTACAAATCAGTTCCTATAATCTTACAACGATATGAATATTGGGAAGGTCTTTTTGGAAAATTAGTAGGTGTCTACATTGTTATTTTAGTACTTTGGATAATTAGGACCATTTTTAATGCCTTAAGGGATTATTTAAAACTAAAACCTCGATATAGCGATAAACCTATTGATAGTTTCATCCAGGTCATCATGATTGTATTGTGGATTGTTGGGATTACCATTATTTTATCCAGGTTATTTGAGATTGGTCATACAGAACTTTTGACCACTTTTGGAGCTGTGTCTGCTTTGATTATATTGATTTTTAGGGATATTATTTTAGGTTTTGTAGCAAGTGTCCAAGTGGCTATAAATGATATGGTGCGAATAGGTGACTGGATTACCATGGCTAAATTTGGTGCTGACGGGGATGTGATTGAAATCAATCTGACCACCGTAAAGGTTCGAAATTTTGACAATACCACTACGACCATTCCAACTTATAGTTTGAGTTCTGACTCTTTTCAAAACTGGCGTGGGATGCTTCACTCTGATGGGCGACGTATAAAAAGACATATCCTGATTAAAGCGAGCAGCATCCGCTTTTTGAGTAACGAGCAGTTGAACGAACTGAAAAAAATCGCGCTAATTAGTGATTATATTGATACTCGAATGACCGAAGTTGATCAATACAATACGAATAATGCTATTGATAAATCGCTTGCTATTAATGGTCGCAACATTACTAATTTAGGACTGTTCAGAAAATATATTACACAATATCTTAACAATCATCCGGCCATAAATAAAGATCTATTTTTACTCTGTCGTCAATTGCAATCAACATCACAGGGCGTACCGCTAGAGGTCTATGCCTTTACAAGCGACAAACAGTGGCAAAATTATGAGTATATCATGTCAGATATCTTTGATCACATAATTGCATCGGTACCTTATTTTGACCTCGAACTATACGAACTACCTTCTAACAGCGAATTTCTAAAACAAACATAAATTTTAATGCTTCTAACAAAAAAAATAGAACTCTTTAGCAAAAGATTAAAACTGAGACTGATTGAAACCTCTGATTTAAGCGCGATCCATAATTTACATTCTTTGGTGGAAACCGATGAGTTTAATACATTGGGAATTCCTGAAAACAGTAATGAAACTAGGGGAATAATTGAGTCTTGGATAGCAGCAAATAAAGAAAAAGAAATAAAGATCTATACCTATGTAATTGAGGAAATTAAGACGAATCAATTCATTGGTTTGTTTGCCCTAAATTTAGGAAACAAAAAGCATCGAAGTGCCGAAGTCTGGTACAAGTTACATTTCGATCATTGGGGAAAAGGATATGGAACGGAAGCATTAGAAAGAATTTTGGATTTTGGATTTAAAGATTTAAATCTGCATCGAATAAAGGCAGGATGTGCCGTAGAAAATATCGCTTCCATAAAAGTACTTGAAAAGGTGGGAATGATACAAGAAGGACGAGGACGGCAGCTGCTACCATTGAAATCCGGTTGGTCAGACAATTTTCAATATGCTATTTTAGATAGTGATAAAAGAAATACAGCTTTACAAACATAAAAATGACCTTTGATTATTGCTGACTAGCGAATTAAAAATATGGTTTTTGTAAATGGTTTACTTTAGACCAAAGGGTAAAACTGTAAAGTAACCTGAAGCTATTAATTCACCAATACCTCATAAGAGAAATATCGCCATTATTCCTATCATTATCAAATGGTTAAAGGCGATTTTTAACAAACTCAATCTCTGTTTTACCATGCGCTTTTGGCTTTCCGTCTTCTCCTAAATTGACCATGGTGGTAGTGTCTATTGAAATAATCGTTTCACGGGTCATCATGTTCCGAACCTCGCACTTTAACGTAAGGGATGTCTTTCCAAACTTTACGACTTCAATACCAATTTCGATAATATCACCTTGTTTTGCAGAACTGGTAAAATTAATTTCCGACATGTGTTTGGTCACCACTCTTTGATTCTCTAATTGAATAATCGAGTATAAAGCCAATTCTTCATCTATCCAAGCTAACAATTGCCCACCAAACAAAGTACCATTTGGGTTTAGATCTTCTGGTTTTATCCATTTCCTAGTGTGAAATCTCATCTTTTTTATTTTTTATAATGCGAAAGTAACCTATCTCCGCTCAATTTTTTATAATTTTAAAGAAAAAAAAGATGATTCAAAGAGATGTTTTTTTAAAAGAATTCCGTGGGGAAACAATAGGAAGTGTAGGAACACAATCCTCCTCAGAAGAAATGTTCCAGAATGAGGTACTTCGCCCCATCCTAAAGTTGCAAAATGATTTGTTTATCGCCTCTTTCAAAAATTATTCGGCTAAATACAATAGCGATTTTAATTCTCAAACCACTGAGGAAAAACTGGCAATCATAGAAAATGCAATTCAAAAGGACAGCAAATACCGAAATGCGTTAAGGGGAATAGTGATAGGATTATTTACAATTGAGGAATATTCGTTTTATGTCCAGAACTCCTCAAATCTCAACAAAAGAATGATGACCATGTTGATTGAAAGATTAAAAAGTCAGGTACAATTGTTTGAATAACCTTTTATTAAATAATTTATCTCTGTAAAACATTGATTTTATTTAAAATAGCTTTAATTTCAATCCAAAACCAAGGCCTAACCATATCATTTTATTTTCATATTCTCAATAAAATTAGGCTTTAGTTGCAAAATAATAGGGATATCAAATATTTTAGGTATTCCTATAATTTTTATTGTAAAAAAGGAATTATATAAGTAATTTATATATTCGGAAAGGATATTTTCATTATTATTGTTAAAAGCAAAGTATATGAAAGAAGAATATTTCAAGTGGTATTCTCCCAACCTAAATAGAGAGATTGAAATGTTAGTTTTTGGGCATTCTGGATACCCTGTAATTCTATTTCCTACTTCAATGGGAAGTTACCATGAGAACAAGGACATGGGCTTGATAGAGTCGGTCAAGTGGTATGTCGAGCAAGGGTTAATACAAATATTCTGTCCGGACAGTATTGATAAGGACAGCTTTTACAACAAACACATTCACCCCGTCCATCGAATCGAAAACCATGTTCGCTACGACAAAATGATTTGCCACGAACTCGTAGAAAAAGTAAAAAACAATACTCCCTCAGGAAAGGTTGCCATTGCCGGTTGTAGTTTTGGAGGCTACCATGCCGCGAATTTCGCTTTTAGACATCCCGGTTATGTCAGTCATTTATTTTCTATGAGTGGTGCTTTTAACATCAAGAGCTTTCTTGAAGGTTTTCACAACGATGATGTGTTTTTCAATAGTCCCGAAGATTATTTATATGGATTAGAAGATCCTGAGTTATGGAAAATGGATATCGTTTTAGGTACCTCAAATTGGGATATTTGTTTTGATGCCAATCTGAAATTAAGTAAAGTCTTGAGCGAAAGAAATGTACATTACTGGCTTGACATTCGGCAGGATAAGAAGCATGACTGGCCGCTATGGAAAGAAATGTTTTCACATTACTTATCCAGAATAAAATTTTTGTAGCAATAGCGATGGAACATATAAAACACAATAAGATTAAAGTCACAAGATAAAAAAATATAAAGATGAAAAAAATTGGAATTTTATTTGGGATGGAAGAAACCTACCCTCAGGCGTTTATAGATCGTATTAATTCGAAAAATGAAAAAGGAATCATTGCTGAGGCCGTTTCTATTGACAAAGTCGTTCAAAATAAAGACGGAGAATATGCAGTAATCATTGACCGTATTTCTCAAGACGTTCCCTTTTATCGTGCTTATCTAAAGAATGCCGCATTAACGGGTACAAATGTGATAAATAATCCTTTCTGGTGGAGTGCTGACGATAAATTTTTCAATAACGGGCTAGCGGATACCCTTGGAGTTCCGTTGCCTAATACTGTTTTATTACCCTCTGCAGAACACCCCACAGATACTTCCGGTAAATCATTCCGGAACTTAAAATTTCCTATGGACTGGGAAGGTATTTTTGATTATGTAAAGTTTCCCGCCTACATGAAGCCGTATGCAGGTGGCGGATGGAAAAATGTGTACCGTTTAGAAAACAAAGAAGAATTCTGGCAGAAACATCAGGAGACAGGACAACTGGTTATGATGCTTCAAGAAGAGATTGTTTTTACTGAATATTTTAGGGTGTATTGTCTAGGCTGTAAAGCGGTTAGAATTATGCAATACGAACCGAGAAATGCGCCTCACCTCCGTTATGTGATTGATGGCCCGCCCGTGGATAAGAAATTACTCGCCACCGTAAAAGAATATACTTTAAGACTTTGTAAAGGATTGGGTTATGATTTTAACACAGTGGAGTTTGCTGTCCGTGACGGTATCCCGTATGCTATTGATTTTGGAAATCCTGCACCCGATGCTGAACTGACCTCTGTGGGCGCAGACAACTTTGAATGGGTAGTGGAAGAATCTGCAAAAATGGCTATCGCCGCTGCAAAAAAACAAAAGCCTGGAAAAATGAATTTGACATGGGGAACTTTTATGAAAGACGCAGTTGCGAGCAAATAAATTTCTCAGGAACCGGAATGCCTAGCCCAGATAGAAGAGGAAATCCCAGCTCGTTTTTTAACGCGATGGATTGTATCGAATAGCTGGAAATTGCTCCAAAAAAAACTCGAAAAATGAAAAAACTACCTGCTTTTACACTTGGTGTTGAAGAAGAATATCAAATTATAGATCCTGAAACTAGAGACTTGCGTTCGCATTTGTCGAAAATTGTTGACGGAGCCAAGGTTACATTGAACGAACAAGTAAAAGCAGAGATGCATCAATCTGTCGTAGAAGTAGGCACGAATATTTGCACGAATGTGAATGAAGCCGAAAAAGAACTTAAATACTTGAGAACTAAGATTGTTGAATTAGCAGACAAACAAGGGTTGATTGTGGGCGGTGCCGGAACACATCCTTTTTCAAAGTGGCAAGACCAGCCCATCACTGATGACCCTCGATACCATAACATCGTAAACGAGTTACAGGATGCGGCACGTTCGAATCTAATTTTTGGAATGCATTGTCATGTGGGAATCGAAAATCGCGAAATAGGGCTGAAATTAATGAATCAAGCTTGTTATTTCTTGCCTCATATATTTGCGCTTTCCACCAATTCTCCTTTTTGGGAAGGCCGTCATACTGGCTACAAATCCTTTAGAACAAAAGTATTTGACAAGTTTCCAAGAACCGGATTACCAGAATATTTTGAATCGGTGGCCTCTTATGACAATTTTCTAGAGACCTTAGTTAATACCAACTGTATTGATAACCCAAAGAAAATTTGGTGGGATTTGCGTTTGCATCCCTTTTACGACACCATTGAATTCCGTATTTGCGACATGAGTTTAACGGTTGAAGAAACGATGTGTATTGTCTCTGTTATACAAGCTATTGTAGCTAAGTTATATAAGCTGAACCAGCAAAATTTAAGCTTTAATATCTACAGACTGGCGCTGATAAAAGAAAATAAATTCCGAGCTTCTCGCTATGGTATCGAAGGACACATGATTGATTTCGGACTTCAAAAAGAAGTGGAAACAAGAGTACTGATTCTCGAATTAATGGATTTTGTCGATGATGTCGTTGATGAGTTGGGAAGCCGTGATCAAATAAGTTATGTGCATCAGATATTAAAAAACGGAACTGGAGCGGCCAAACAATTGGCGGTATTTGAGAAAACGAATGACATAACAAAGGTGGTCGATTTTATAACAGACGAATTCACTAAGGGCTTGTAAATTATTAGATTATCTTTGTAACCTACTTTGATTAAAGAGTTCCCCATGAATAAGAAAAAAATTACAATAGCCCTTTTAGATATGTACGACGGAGTACCCAATCAGGGAATGCGCTGTATAATTGACATAATAAACCGATTTAGTCCTTTGGTAAGCTTCAAAATTTATGATGTAAGGGGAAAATGTGAATTACCCGAAATCGACCAATACGACATCTATATTTCCACGGGAGGCCCGGGAAATCCATTAGTTGGTGATGGGACCTGGGATATAAAATATTACGCTTTTATTGATGCCTTAAGCAAATGGAATCTTGAAAATCCAGTCAAAAAGCACGTATTGTTTATCTGCCATTCCTTTCAGATGGCTTGCAAGCATTTTGGCTTAGCAGAAATCACCAAAAGGAATGATACTTCGTTTGGTGTAATGAAAATGCATAAAACAGTAGAAGGTCAAACTGATCCTCTTTTTGAAGGATTAAGCGATCCTTTCTATGCTATCGATTCCAGAGATTACCAGGTGGTACAGCCCAAGCTAAGCGTTTTCAAGAAAAAGGGCGCCAAAATAATTTCCTTAGAAAAAATAAGAGATCATGTGCAGTACGAGCGCGCAATTATGGCCGTCCGATTCACGGATTATTTTGTAGGTACACAATTCCATCCTGAAGCGGATCCCATAAGTTTTGTTTCTCATCTTCGAAATAAGGAAGCCAAAGAAAAGATAAAAAGCATGAAAGGAGATAAGAAGTTCAAGATTATGCTGGAAGATTTAATGGACGATGATAAGATCTACAAAACAAATGAAACTTTGATACCAAATTTTCTTCGTGCAGCCATAAATGACCTGATGAAAACAAAAAAGATGATGTCCAATTAACTCTGCTAACTCGCTATGATTTCAAAATATCGAAAACTATTCAATACGCAATTCACGGAAAAAAAGTATCTGCAATTAAAAGAAGATATTGCTTCCGATTTTGGTTATGAACCTACTTTTCGAATAGGGGAAACACCTTTTTTTATAGCTGATGAGTTAAAAGACCAATTAATAGAAGGCTGTAATGAAGTC
This sequence comes from Flavobacterium sp. ACAM 123, assembly GCF_000264055.1. Classification (GTDB taxonomy): domain Bacteria; phylum Bacteroidota; class Bacteroidia; order Flavobacteriales; family Flavobacteriaceae; genus Flavobacterium. The sequence continues at coordinate 11,317 of NZ_AJXL01000029.1, forward strand.
ATAGCTTTAATTCAACAAGATGACTTTAAGTTAATGACAAATAAAGCATTGGAGTTAAACACTAAAGTACCCAATGAAGATGAACACACTACTTTTTTGGCTATTGACTTTGGAATCTGCGAAGAGGACGGTGCTGTAATCCCAAAGCTGATAGAAGTGCAAGGATTTCCTTCCTTGTATAATTATCAAACTAATTTATACGAGAAGTTTGTAAATCAGTATCCTTTCCTTAGTGGGTTGACTCCATTCTTTAATGGTATGAATCCACAAGAATACCTGAAGATTATAGAAGAAGAAATTTGCAACAATCATCTAAAGGAAAATGTAATTTTACTCGAAATAGAACCTGAAAAGCAAAACACAAAAATTGATTTTGACTATTGTAAAAGAGATATTGGTATACCAATTATTTGTGTAACAGAATTGATTAAAAAAGGCAGACAGCTGTTTTATAAAAATGAAAATAACGAAGAGAAACTTGTAAAACGAATTTACAATAGGGTAATCTTCGATGAACTGGATTTACGTACAGATTTAAAATTAGATTTCAGTTTCTCCGATGATTTGGACGTCGAATGGGCTGGACATCCCAATTGGTTTTTCAGAATCAGTAAATTCATTTTGCCTTTCTTGAAAGGGAAGTATTTCATCGAAACGACCTTGTTGAGTGATTTAAAAGCAATTCCTGAAGATTTAGAAAATTACGTTTTAAAACCTTTATTTTCTTTTTCTGGAACGGGAGTTATTTTTCATGTAAAGAAAGAAGATATCGAAGCTGTTGTAGAAAAAGAACTTTATATTCTTCAAAAAAAAGTAAACTATATCCCCATAGTACAATCCCCTGACGGCAATGTAAAGGCAGAAGTCCGTGTACTTTGCGTTTGGAAAAAAGAAGATGATGCTCCTACTCTATTGTGCAATCTCGTGCGTTTGAGCCGAGGCGAAATGATTGGCGTTAAATTCAATAAAGACAGAGACTGGGTAGGTGGAACTATCGGTTTATTTGAAAGGTAAATAACCGTTCTATTTCCAAAGTTTTTCGAATAGAATTGGGCAAATTTCCCCCATAGTTGAAGGCTCATCCGGGTTCCAATTAAAGCTTAACAAAGGATAGTTTTCGTCATTTGTCACGAAAGTGTCATAATCAATATAAGAATATAAATCTTCACCAGTTCTATTTTTGAAAGCATTCATCGCTACATACCAAAACCCTTCAAACTCATAGGATTCCTTACCTTCAATCATTTCATTGATTAAACTATCAGGATTAGATTTGACACGGTAAAATACAGCTTTACCTTGGGATATCAACCAACATCTAAAATATTCAAACCCTCCATCAGAGCAGCCGCCACTTACAATATAAGCAGCGCACCACAATTCTGGATTATAGCTGTCAAAAAGGAGTTTGTCTGTCCTTAAACGGAAGCCTATCATTTCTTGAGGAGTCAACTTCTCAATTGCTGAAACTAAATAAAGTTCTTGATCTTCTTGGTTTGTGGTTTCATGCAGCGAACTGTCAATTATCGCCCAGTAGACTTCCTCTTCTAACATTTCACTCGATTTTGAAAGTGATATGGAATCCAGATGAAGCAGATATTTAACTTCAGGATTTTTAATACTATCTACTACTATTTCTCGATTTTGCTCCTTTTTTTGACTACAAACAGCAATACTGAAGAATAAAAATAAAGATACTACTGAAATGGAATTTTTCATAAAACAAAAGGAATTGGACAATTTGACTTTTTCTATACCTAGGTAAAATTAACTAATTTTATTCTGTAATATCAATTTCCGCTACATAAAAATTAGGATCAATTTTAAGTTTCGGCTTTTCTACGGTAATGGTATCACTTGTCCACATTGTATTTGGTTTAAGCCATTTTCCTTCGCCGTTTAGAAAAATTTTGACTGGCATATTGAATCCAGGAACACAGTTAGTCCAACGAAACTCCAATATACTACCTTTGAAGAAATATTCTAAAGTAGGGATTCTGGTGTCTCTTAAATACTGATTGAAAAAAGGTTCCAAATCCAATCCAACAGCGACACTCAAATAGTCCTCAATCTGTTTTGTGGTAACGGTCTGATGATAAAAAGTACTGTTTAAACCTCTTAATATAGTTCTCCATTTTTCATCGTCATTTACAATTTGGCGTAAAGTATGCAGCATATTGGCACCTTTGTAGTACATATCGCTCGAACCTTCATTGTTTACATTATAGTGACCTATAATTGGTTTGTCATTTTGAATGTTTTTCCGGATTCCCCTAACGTATTCATAACCCGCCTCTTTCCCATAATAATATTCCACAAAAAGACTCTCGGAGTAGTTGGTGAAACTCTCGTGAATCCACATATCTGCGATATCTTTATAAGTGATGTTATTGGCAAACCATTCATGCCCTGATTCATGTATGATAATAAAATCAAATTTAAGACCCCAGCCTGTCCCGCTCAAGTCCCTGCCTCTGTATCCGTTTTCAAACCCATTCCCATAGGTAACTGAACTCTGATGTTCCATTCCTAGATAAGGAGCTTCTACCAGCTTGTAACTGTCTTCATAAAACGGATAGGGTCCAAACCAGTGCTCAAAAGCTTTCAGCATGCGGGGGACATCTTTAAATTGTTCTTTGGCTTTCGCCAAATTATCTCTCAAGACATAATAGCTACAATCTAAGTCCTCTTTCTCCCCTTTGTATTTTTCCGAGAAGGAAACGTAATCGCCAATATTTATATTAACTCCATAATTATTGATGGGATTCGACACATACCAGTTAAATGTTTTTGTTCCGTCTTTTAATTTTTTAGCACTAAGCAAACGTCCGTTAGATACATTTGTCAGATTTCCAGGAACGTTTACACTAATTAGCATACTTTCTACCTCGTCATACATGTGATCCTTATTAGGCCACCAAACACTGGCGCCTAAACCCTGACAAGAAGACCCTATAAATGGTTTACCATTGCTGTCTCTTTTCCAAGTAATACCACCGTCCCATGGCGGATTGACAGCCACTTTTGGTTTACCGCCATAGAAAACGGTAAGTTCTTTTACGACACTTGGTTTTTGAAGCGCAACCAACTCAATAAAAAAGGCATTTCCTTCTCTTTTGTATTTTAACTCGACACCATCCTGGATTACTTTATAAATTTCCATAGGTTTTTGCAGGTCAATTTGCATGCGGTTGTATTCTTGTAAAACTTGATATTTAATGGTATTCGAACCTGTTATAGTACTGTCCTTAGGATTCACTTTAACATCTAAATGATAGTACTTCACGTCCCACCACGCTCGTTCTTTCGTAATACTTCCTCTCAAACTGTCTTGTTTGGTAAACAGCATTTCCTGCTTATTTAATAGTCCTTGGGCAATACTACTATTTGAAATGAATACTGCGGCACAAATTATAACAATGAAATTTTTCATGAATGCGGAATCTTTTAATGCAACTCTATTTTTAAATTAGAACTATTGCTGTTAATGCAACTTTGCTATTTTATCCTGTGGCACTACAACAGTATAATCAGCAACTAAGCGGTCTACATAATCATTTAATAACTCTAAAATCCGTTCCCTTTTATCAGACTGAACTACTAATCCGGCGTGGTAATCTAAAGGAACTCTAAAGCAAACTTCAGGATCAGAAAAAGAAGATAAATCGGGATTTTGATATTTAGACAATGTTAATACAATTCCAGCATATTCTTTTTTTACTTTTGGTAACGTATATTTTTTTTCTTTTACTAACGCATCTTCAATAGCTGCCCATTCTTTCCAAAGATTTATGTCTGAAGCAGCTGCTACCATATCAGCTAGATGTGCTCCACCTACGCGTGATGATGTTTCCAGAAAGTATATTTTTCCATCTTCATCACCTTTTATAAATTCTGTATGCGCGGCTCCATGTTTCAAACCGAAATCTTTAATGACCTGCTCGTTCATCTTTTTTATGGCTTTATCGTCTTCTGAATTATAAGGAATATTAGAACTGCAAAAAACACCGCCTGCATGGGATATTTCCATAGGAGTGGCTAAATACTTTGAAACTAAACTAAAAATAACTTTCCGATCTGAGATCAAACTGTCACAATGATAAACAGCTCCAGGTTTGAACCTTTCCAATAAATATTTGAAACGGTTATTCCCCATTTCAGTAATATGAATCCATAGCGTTTCTTTATCGTATACTTTTATGATACCGGATGCTGAGGCTTCTGACCGTGGTTTTAAAACCCAAGGAGGAGAAACGGTCTCGGCAAAAGTATTAATGTCATGATCGTTAAATAAAGAACAAAAAGCAGGGATAGAAATACCACAACTTTTCGCTCTCATGCGCATCGCCAGTTTATCCCTGAAATAACGTCCCGTAGTTTGCCCCATACCATCTATTCGCAAGTTCTCTCTTAGATAAGTAGCTTTTTCTACATCATAATCATCTAATGCGACAATGGCATCGACTTGGTTCGACTTCATTAAATTACCGACACCTAGCAATAGATGTTCTAAATTCCAATCGATATCCTTACCCTGCATGTAAAAGGTTTCGTCTATATAATCATGTGGCCATGGCTTATCTCTCAGTTTCTCGCTGGTTATCAGGTAGACTTTGTTGCCTAGACTTTTTAAATGAATTAAAAAATCGGCTCCTTTGAAATAATTCGAAATACAAATGAAGGTTTTAGGATTTTGCATAAGCTTATAAATTTTCAATGAACTTGGTTAGTAAATGTACTCCATACGCCGTGGCATGTTTGCTTTTTGCAAATTCATCATCGCCAAACGCAACACCGGCAATATCTAAATGTGCCCATGCAGCATGCTCTTTAGTAAAATATTCTAGAAATTTAGCTGCGCTAATGGCACCAGCAACTGGTTTGCCACTATAATTTTTGACATCTGCAATATCACTTTCTATATCCTGTCTATAGACATCCCAAAGCGGTAATTGCCATAGACGCTCCCCTACTGAATCTCCCGCATCCTGTAGTTTTTTAGATAGCGATTCATTATTAGTAAATAAAGCGCCACATTCGTAACCCAATGTGCCAACACTGCTACCAGTAAGCGTAGCGATATCCACAATATATTCTGGTTGGTAATTTTTTATCAGATAGGATATACCATCAGCGAGGACTAAACGACCTTCAGCATCAGTATCAATAATTTCAATTGAAGTTCCGCTGTAACTTTGTATTACATCACTTGGCAAAAATGCTTTTGCGTCGACAGCATTTTCTGCACATGGAACGATCGCGGTAACTTTTACGGGCAATTGTAAATCAGCAATCAATTGCATGGCGCCAAAAACAGCAGCACCACCAGCCATATCACACTTCATATGTACCATCCCAGACGTTTTTATGTTTAAACCTCCAGTATCAAAAGTGATTCCTTTTCCCACTAGACCTACATGCTTTAAGTGCGGTACTGTTTCTTTAGGAGTATAAGTCATTACTACAAATTGAGGCTCATTTTGACTGCCTTTTCCAACCGCCAAAAAAGCACCCAGTCCTTCTATTTCGCAAGCCTCTAAACCTAGAACATTTACCTCAAAACCGTATTTTTACCTTTATCCAAAGCCCAATTTGCCAGATACTTTGGCGTCACCTTGTTTGGTGGTAAGTCAACTAGAGCTAAAGTTTGAAGTTGGGCGCGAGCAATTTTTATCGCTTTATCGATGATTGTAGCATACTCTTTAGAAGATAAAATTTCCAATTCAAATTCAGGATTTAAAAAGGGATGCTCCTCCCCTTTTTTAAAATGGCCTAAATTATAAGTACCCAACAACAATCCGGAAACTGTTGCTTCTACTTCGTCACTGCTGAATTCTTCAGGTACAAATAAGGCTACACTTTTTCCAAAAGCTTCTTTTTCTTTAGTAGAGATCCTCCTGGCTGTTGTTTTTAAAGTTTTATAATCGATTGCTTTACCCAAACCGATAAAAATGTATGTATTGTCATTTTTATCGGCTAAATAATAGCTGTCTTTCTTTCCGAAGAAAACTTTTGAAGAAATTTCTAAACCTTCAAATTTAATTGGAACAATACTTTTAGCTGTGGTTTCAAATACGGGTATTAAAACCGTTCCTGAAAAATTTTCTAATTTATTTCTTTCTTTAGTTTTCATCTAATTGTCTTTTGTGTTAAAAAAAAGCCATTCAATAGCTTTAGGAAATTCATCACTCCAATAGGTCTCATTGTGTTTGCCTTCGGTATTGATGCTCAACTTAATTTTCATTTTATCTTTTATAAACTCACTTGCAATAGCGCGATCCTTGAAGTTTTTCACATGTTCGATCATCGTGTCACTTTCATCCCCGCCGGCATATAAATAGATTTTAGTGTCCTCCGTATCTTCTTCATCTACTTTTATTTTCATATCGGGTTTAACCCAAAGTGAAGGAGAAAAAATCATTAATTTACCAAATACTTTTGGGTATCTCAATCCGCTAAAAATACTGATTAATCCTCCCATCGAACTGCCTCCGATTCCGGTATTAGCACGGTCTTTTTTGGTACGAAAATTAGTATCCACAAATGGTTTCAACGTTTTAGTCACAAACCGAATGTATTTTTTTCCCTGGCCTTTCCCTAATACTGTTCTTCCAACATTATATTCGTTTATCCTATCCTCTTCTGCATGTTCAATGGCAATTATAATAATTTTACCAATTTTATATTCTGACATTACAGCCAGTTTCTTGTCAATTTCCCAATTGCCATATTCGGCGTCCTCATTGAATAAGTTTTGAGCATCTTGCAAATACATCACGGGGTAGTTTTCCTTTGAAGTATCATAATCGTGAGGAAGTAATGCCCATATTTTTCTAGTTCTGTTAAGCTGGGGAATTTCAAATTCATCAGAAATCAGAAGGACTTGAGGCAAATAGCTTTGTTTGAATGGCAGCCAGTTCTTTCTCCATCTTCCCACATGCTCTTGTTGTATTCCTGTGTGTTTCGTTGTAGATCTGTTTTCGGTACGGTTGCCGTTGCTGTCAATTTCCACTTCACTCCAATCTCCTTTTGTAAATTTATACAATAATGTTTCTGGATAGTCAAAATCATGAGTGAATTTGAAATGATATAATTCACTTCCAATTTTCTCCATCATGAACTCCTTATCCTGCGTGCGCCACTCGTTAAAATTACCCGAAAGATATACCGGTCGTAAATCATCCTCATCAGTAGTTAGTATTATGTGGAGTCCTGTTTTTATGATGGTATCGTTAGGTTTTAAAGTACTGCTTGTAGCGTCAAAATTCATAGCTTGTATTGTGGTATTTCATAAAATAAGTAGTAAATATAGTGGATTGCGAGATGAAATAAAAGAAAAAAGAAAACCCAACAGTAAATGAAATTACCATTGGGTTTTATATCGTTTAAACAACAAGAAAAAAATCTCTATTTCTGGCGACTTTTTAATACGTCAACTACATCGTTGATCTTGAATCCTTTTGCTTGAAGCAAAATCAAGTAATGAAAAAGCAAATCAGCGCTTTCGCTTAAAAACAAATCATCGTTATCATCTTTAGCCTCAATAACCACTTCAACAGCTTCTTCCCCGACTTTCTGTGCAATTTTATTAATTCCCAATTTAAATAAAGAAGCAACGTAGCTCTTTTCAGAATCTGCATTTTCTCTTCGTACTTGAATCGTATCTTCTAAAGCAGAAATAAAACCATAGTTCGTCTTGTTTTCTGTTGCCCAACAAGTATCAGTTCCTTTGTGACAAGTAGGTCCTTCGGGCTTCACCTGAATTAACAAAGTGTCATTGTCACAGTCGTTTTTGATATCAAGCAAATTCAAAAAATTACCGCTTTCCTCTCCCTTTGTCCAAAGCCTTTGTTTTGATCTGCTGTAAAAAGTAACCTTTTTAGTATCTATTGTTTTTTGATATGCTTCTGCATTCATATAACCCAACATTAAAACAGCATTTGTTTCGCTGTCTTGAATTATGGCAGGAATTAATCCATCGGTGTTTTTTGAAAAATCTATATTCATTATTTTAAGTATTTAGTTGTACGTAGTAGGCGGTAAGTAAAAAATTTTACGAAAATTAAGTAAACACTCAATAAATCATACTTACTAATTGTGCCTTAAATTCTCACTTCGATATTGTTAATTTTAAGTGCTGTTTTTAATACTTTTATTTCGATTTCTTTAAAGTGAAATACGCTTGCCGCTAATGCTGCATCTGCTTTTCCTACTGTAAAGCTATCTACAAAATGTTCTATTTTACCCGCACCGCCAGAAGCAATTATTGGAATATTCACAATACTTGAAAGCGTCGCCAACGCTTCATTTGCAAAACCATTTTTAGTCCCGTCATTATCCATCGAAGTAAACAAGATTTCACCCGCTCCCCTTTGTTCGACTTCTTTTGCCCAATCAAACAAATTTAATTCGGTTGGTACTTTTCCTCCTACTAGATGGACGATCCATTGACCATCAATTTGTTTGGCATCAATGGCGACAACCACACATTGACTTCCAAATTTCTGTGCTAAATCATTAATCAATTGCGGATTTTTTACTGCCGAGGAATTGATAGAAACTTTATCTGCTCCATTCTTAAGTAAGATTTCTACGTCCGCTACGGATGAAATTCCGCCACCTACCGTAAACGGTATATTGATCGTGGAAGCTACTTTACGTACTAAGTCAACCAAGGTCTTTCTTCTCTCTTCTGTCGCAGAAATATCTAAAAACACTAATTCATCAGCTCCTTCAGCCGAATAGATTTTAGCTAATTCTACTGGATCACCAGCATCGCGTAAATCTACGAAATTAACGCCTTTTACCGTTCTACCGTTTTTTATATCGAGACAAGGGATTATTCTTTTCGTCAGCATATTTTTTATTGTTTTTTGTGGAGAGACTCACTGCCGTGCATCTTTACACAGGTGTTACCCAATAATATATTGTTCTAATTGCTTCAAGGAAATCCTTCCTTCATAAATCGCTTTTCCAATGATGGTTCCTTCACAACCTAATTCCGCCAATTTTGGCAATTCATCAAAGGTAGAAATTCCACCTGAAGCAATTAATTTTATTCCTTTGGCTTCCGCTAAAATTTTAGCATATAAATCAAAACTTGGACCTTCAAGCATACCATCTTTTGCAATATCAGTACAAATAACATGTTGAATTCCCTTGCTTTGATAACTTTGTATAAACGGGATTAAGTCTTCATCCGATTCTTCTAACCAACCTGATATGGCCACTTTTTCATTGTTGGCGTCCGCACCAAGAATAATTTTGTCCGAACCGTATTGTTGAATCCATTTTTCGAATAGCGCTCTGTTCTTAATAGCAATGCTTCCGCCTGTAATTTGATTGGCGCCACTATCGAAGGCAATTTTCAAATCGGCATCTGATTTTAAGCCACCACCAAAATCAATTTTCAGCGTTGTTTTAGAAGCAATTTGCTCCAATATTCTATAATTGACAATCTGACTTGATTTTGCACCGTCAAGATCCACTAAATGTAAATATTCAATTCCGTGCGCTTCAAATTCTTTGGCAACCTCAAGCGGATTTTCATTGTAAATTATTTTGGTGTTATAATCCCCTTTTGACAAGCGAACACATTTTCCGTCGATGATATCTATTGCTGGTATTATTCTCATTTTTTTTATATTAAAATATTTAAAAATTGAACTATTTAAAGATTTGTTGAAATGATAATCATTCCATCTTTAACTTATTCAATTATTCAATTTTAGAAAATTTTGAAGAATTTTCTCCCCCACATCACCACTTTTCTCAGGGTGAAATTGGGTTCCGTAAAAATTATCCTTTTGTAAAGCCGATGCATATTCCACTTGATAATTAGTAGTTGCTATAACTCCAGCACAAATTGGAGCATAAAAACTATGAACTAAATACATGTATTCATTTTCAGCAATACCATCGAACAAAGGAGACTTCAAATTATAAATTTGATTCCAACCCATTTGCGGCACTTTTACTTTAGTGGTAAATTTAATTACATCAACATCAAAAATACCCAAGCCTTTTGTATTCCCTTCTTCCGAGGCGTTGCACATCAGCTGCATTCCTAAACAAATCCCTAAAACAGGCTGCTTTAATGTTGGAATTAAACTGTCCAAACCACTTTCCAAAAGCATTTTCATCGCTGAACTAGCTTCTCCCACTCCTGGGAAAATCACTTTATCCGCTGCTTTAATTTCCTCAGGATTATTACTCAAAACCGCCTTGAATCCCAGTCTTTCGATGGCAAACATAATGCTTTGAATATTTCCAGCCCCGTAATTTATGATTACGATCCCCCCATCCCCCGAAAGGGGCGTTGAAGTAGCTTGTGTCTTATTTTGATCCATTTTAAAATCTTTATTTTATAAATAGTGTACTCAATATCCCCGTCAGGGATTAGGAAGCTACAACATTCCTTTCGTACTTGGTAAAATCATCTTCTCCGGATCTCGTTTTACCGCTACTTTTATCGCTTTGGCGAAAGCCTTAAAAATCGCCTCGATCTTGTGATGCTCGTTTTGTCCCTCGGCTTTGATGTTGATATTCGCTTTGGCACCATCTGAAAAGGATTTAAAGAAATGCAAAAACATCTCTGTTGGCATTTTTCCGACCATTTCGCGTTTGAATTCGGTTTCCCAAACCAACCAATTTCTACCCCCAAAATCAATAGCAACTTGTGCTAAACAATCATCCATAGGCAAACAAAACCCATAACGCTCAATACCTAATTTGTTGCCAAGTGCTTTTGCAAAAACTTCCCCTAAAGCAATCGCAGTGTCTTCGATCGTGTGATGCTCGTCCACTTCTAAATCCCCTTTTACAAGAATTTCCACGTCCATTTGTCCATGACGCGCAATTTGGTCTAGCATATGGTCAAAAAAAGCAATACCCGTTTCGATTTTGCTTTTTCCGGTTCCATCCAGATTTAAATGGATGTAAATATCCGTTTCATTGGTTTTTCTCGAAATAGTAGCAGAGCGCGATTCTAACTTCAGGAATTCATAAATTTCTTTCCAGTCCGTTGATTGCAGCGTAATAACTGAGTCTAATTCTTCGCGTTTAGAAGCAATCTCAGTATTGCCAGCACCGTCAGTAGTATTTAGAAAAATAGCTTTTGCACCTAGGTTTTTAGCTAATTCAACATCAGTCAAACGGTCGCCCAATACAAAAGAATTCACTAAATCATATTCAAGATTATCTATATACTTTAGCAGCATTCCGGTTCTAGGCTTGCGCGTTGGTGCGTTATCCTCAGGAAACGAACGGTCTACGAAAATATCATCAAAAAGAATACCTTCATTTTCAAAAGCTCTTAAAATGAAATTTTGAGTAGGCCAGAAAGTGTCTTCAGGAAAACTATCTGTTCCCAATCCATCTTGATTGGTCACCATGACCAATTCGTATTCTAATTCAGTAGCGATTTTAGCTAAATATTGAAACGCTTTTGGGTAAAATTCCAGTTTATCTAAACTGTCTAATTGATATCCGTCCGGTTCTAAAACCATAGTTCCATCACGGTCTATAAAAAGTACTTTTTTCATTATTTTTATTTTAGTAGCCACAGATTACAAAGATTTAAAAGATTTTAAAACCTAACTAAGTCATTAAATCTAGTGCTTATTTTTTATTTCAAGATTCCTATTTGGGCGTGTCCCTGCGCGTCGGCCTATTCGTTCTCGCTTTTTAAGACTTCGTTCCTCCGTCTTAAAAAGAGCTCCACTACTATCCCTCACGCAAAGCGACTACCGGCATTAAACCATTCTTAATTTATAGACAAGTAGTTGTTTGTTGTAAACTTTTCATTTTTTCAATTGCTGTATTCTCAGTAATTCCTTCACAAAAAACGTCAGCAACTGCAAAGCCAACTTTGATACTAAGTTGTATATAAACTATATTTCCTGGTAAAACAGTAAATTTAAATTTTTTAGTTCCTTCTTTGGATTTTTTACCATAAAATTGTACCGAACATTCGTAAGTGCCTTCCTGTACATCGTAAATAGAATATTTGTTATTTTTAACTTTACATACTAATATGTCATCAATAAACACTTTATAAGGTGCATTATACAACGCGAAACCTGTTGATCGTAAGAAATAAATTTTACCAGTTGTTGCATTTCTGCTCTCTTGGGTGAAACCAAATGATGTAACTAAAAATGTTAGCATCAATGTAAAGATTACTTTTTTCATCGTTGATTATAATTAATTAATTGATTTTAAAGCTTCCATTAACTTCTTATTCTCCTCCGCAGTTCCAATAGTCAAACGCAAACAATTATCACACAAAGGCTGCGTTGTTCGGTTGCGAATCACAATTCCTTTGTTGATCAATTCCTGGTATCTTTTATTAGCATCATCTACTTTAATTAAAATAAAATTAGCCTCTGTTGGATATATTTTCGACACAAATTTAACATCAAGTAACACTTTAAGTAAGTCTTCTCTTTGTCTTATAATAGTGTCAATTTCATTTTTTACTTTTTCTTTATCAGCCAACCGTTCTAAAGCTCTTTTTTGAGTAAGTTCGTTTACATTATAAGGGGGTTTTATTTTATTTAAAACCGCAATCACTTGGCTTGAAGCATAACAAATCCCTAAACGTATACCGGCTAAACCATAAGCCTTAGACAAGGTTTGAGTGATAACTAAATTGGGATATTCGTCTAGTTCGTTTACCCAGCTTTGTTTCAATGAAAAGTCGATATAGGCCTCGTCAATAACTACTAATCCATTAAAATTCTGAAGTAAGCTCACTACACTTTCATCTGAAAAAGAATTTCCGGATGGATTATTAGGAGAGCATAAAAAGAGTATTTTCGTATTTTCAGTCACCGCATCTAAAATTGCATCCACTTGGGGTTCAAAATCGGTCGAAAGTAACACTTCTTTATTCTCTACGTTATTAATATTTGCCAAAACACCGTACATCCCGTAGGTAGGTGGCAAAGTGATTACATTGTCTGTAGTCGGTTCGCAAAATGCTCTGAAAAGCAAATCTAACACTTCATCGCTACCGTTACCCAGTAATATCTGGCTTGGCATAATATTCCGTTGCTTTGCTAAAACTGCTTTTACGTTTACTTGCTGCGGATCAGGATAGCGGTTCACTCCAGTCTCAAAAGGATTTTCATTGGCATCCAAAAACACCATTTGGGCTACATCAAAATCTTTAAACTCATCACGAGCAGAGGAGTACGGTTTCATTTTCAGTACGTTTTCACGAACTAATGTATTTATATCGAAATTATTTTTCATCTTTAAATTTTAATAAAGAATTAAAGGAAATAGAATAAAGAGAATAAACCTCACTACAATACTTCCTTTTTATATTCTATGTCCTATTTTATAATCTCTAAATTTTCCTCTATCATTTTTAATCGTAAAGAAACTGCATTTTTGTGCGCCTGCAAACCTTCTGCTTCAGCCATGATTTCTACCGCTCTTCCTATATTTTGTATCCCCTTTTTTGATATTTTTTGAAAAGTCATCGCTTTAGTAAAGCTATCTAGGTTTACGCCGCTATAATTCTTAGCATAACCGTTGGTAGGTAAAGTATGATTTGTTCCAGAAGCATAGTCACCAGCACTTTCCGGAGTAAAATTACCAATGAAAACAGATCCCGCATTGTGAACTCCATCAGTGTAATAGGCTTCTGATTCCATACAAATAATAAAATGTTCTGGTCCATATTCATTGATTAATGCCAAGGCAATAGTATCGTTCTCCACAAAAATCAACTTTGAATTGGCAATAGCCTTTTCAGCAAGGTCTTTTCTTGGTAAAGCCTCTAACTGAATTTGAATTTCATTTTCGACTTCATCCATTAACTCCTTAGATGTAGAGACTAAAATTACCTGACTGTCGGCACCGTGTTCTGCTTGAGACAATAAATCGGAAGCAACAAAGGCTGGAACAGCGCTATCGTCAGCGACAATCAATAATTCTGATGGACCTGCAGGCATATCAATTGCCACACCGTACTGGGTTGCTAATTGCTTCGCTACTGTAACAAATTGATTCCCCGGACCAAAGATCTTATAAACTTTGGGAATCGATTCTGTACCAAAAGTCATTCCTGCAATCGCTTGAATACCTCCTACCTTTAAAATTTTAGTTACCCCACATAAATTAGCGGCATACAATATGGCTGGATTTATATTCCCTTTTTTGTCTGGAGGCGTACACAATATAATTTCGCTACAACCAGCGATATTTGCTGGAACAGCAAGCATCAAAACAGTAGAAAATAAGGGTGCAGTTCCTCCTGGAATATAAAGACCTACTTTTTGAATCGGTCTTTTTTCTTGCCAGCAATTAACACCTTCTATTGTTTCTACTTCAACACGACTGGTTTTTTGTGCCGTGTGAAATTTAGTTATATTATTCTTAGCAAGAAGTATGGCCTCCTTTAATTCTGGAGAAACGGCAGCAATAGCCTCGTTTATTTCAGTTTCAGAGACTTTTTGATTATCGATAGTCACACCATCAAATAAAGATGTGTATTTTGAGATGGCTTCATCTCCCTTCTTTTGAACTTCTTTGAAAATTTCTTTTACCGTAAGCTCAATATCATCGATTGTCTTAGTAGGTCTTTCCAGTATAGTGGACCAGGTTTCTGGGGTTGGGTTGTATATTTTGTTCATCTTTGTATAATTTAAATTGCAAATTCCAACACTTACAAGTTTTGGAATTTGTGTTTTCAATATTGCATTTTTATTTTTTTACAGTACCATTTTTTCAATTGGACAAATTAAAATCCCTTCGGCGCCAGCTTGCTTCAACTGATCGATTACATCCCAAAAGGTATCCTTGTCTATCACCGAGTGTACGCTGCTCCATCCTTCTTCTGCTAGTGGTAACACCGTTAAACTACGTAAAACTGGAAGGATTCTTCCAACTTCATCAATTTTGTCATTGGGAACATTCATCAAAATGTATTTTGATTTTCTGGCTCTCAAAACAGATTCAATTCTGAATTTCAACGTGTCAATTAGTTTTTGAACTTCAGGAGTGACTTTAGGCGAAACAGCTAATACTGCTTCACTTTTATAGATGATCTCCACTTCTTTTAAATTGTTTTTAAATAAAGTACTTCCGCTGGATACAATATCGACGATGGCATCTGCAAGACCAATATTAGGAGCGATCTCTACAGATCCCGATATTTGGTGAATGTCAACGCTCACACCAAATGAATTGAAATATTCATTAACTGTATTCGGATAAGAAGTTGCTATACGCAATCCGTCCAAGTCTTTAATTGAGTTGTATTCGAATGTTTTTGGAACAGCCACAGAAACTTTGCATTTTGAAAACCCAAGTTTTTGAATCACCTGAATCTCTTTTCCTTTTTCAACTAATAAATTATCTCCAACAATGGCGATGTCTACTACTCCGTCAATCAAATATTGAGGAATATCTGAATTTCTTAAGTATAAAACTTCTAATGGAAAATTGGAAGCTTCCGCTTTTAATTGATCAATTCCGTTGTTGATTGAAATCCCGCAATCTTTCAAGATTTGAATACTTTCTTCGTTTAAACGTCCTGATTTTTGAATTGCAATTTTTAATGTACTCATTGTAATTTTTTTAGTTTATTTATAATATTATGCTTGAGTACAAAAGGATATTAAATGAAAAACCCGCTTGATGTACTCAAACGGGTTTTAAAATATGATGATTTACCTACATATCATTAACACATCGCTTGAGAGCAATAATGGAAATGATGATGATGTAATTGTATCGTGCACATAATTTTTTTTATTTCTTCTGCAAATATATTAATAATATGTTTACAATTTCACTTTTACTGTAACTTAATTACATTAAGTTGTTAAAAATCACTTTTCATCATTTTGTTTTAGCACATTAGCTGGTATTACTACTTCTTTTTCTCCGTTCAAAGTAGTACTGTCATCTCTAATCTCCGTATGACGAATATTCCCGCCTGAATTTCCAACTTGCGTTCCAAGATAAACCGCCCCAATAGCTATCACCAAGACCACATAGGAAAGCAATGTCGCTTTAACATGCTTTTTTATATTTAGAAAAATACCTCCAATGGAGATAGCACCCAATAAATACATAATAAGCGCAAACTTTTCAGCGAGTTCTTCATGCTCGTGAATGATTTGGTGACCAATGTTAGGCATGTCTTCGACCATTTCTTCAGCTCCTTCTCCCGTAGCCATGCTTAATGCAGCAAAAATAGCAGACACGACAAATAAGATGTAAGCAGTATTTTTTACTGAATTATTCTTCAAGGCTATACCGGCCACTAAAGCTCCAAGTCCAAAAATAGATCCGATAATAGGAAAGTGGTTTACCAGCAGGTGTAAATGAGCATCATTCATAAATATTGTATTTAAATAGTTAATAAGTTTTGTTTCATTGATTCGTGTGCTTTAATCTATTGTTCAAGGTATTATCCTGCTAAGGAAATCCTAATCAGGGGACCAATACCATGAGTAACGACAGTCGTTGCTAACCCAAAAAAACACCTGTCTAAATCCCGAAAATAGAATTCCTTTTCCCGTCAAGAAGGTAGTAGTAACACCTATTCCAAAAAGACTGATAACACTATTACCAACGCTCAAAAGTATAGCATTTTTTCCCTCCAAAAAAATAAAAGAGAAGAAGGATGTATGCGCTCCACTTGAAAACAAAATAAAAGAAGCAATTGCCACCTTCCAATCTAATCGTCTCAACTCTTCTTTATCTATGTCTAATTCCTCAGTGATTATGGCATCAATCGCCGTTTCTTGGCCTTCAAATGCTTTATATACTAGTTTTTATGCTTCAACTACATTCATTCCTTTATCCTAGTACAATAAAACCAATTCCTCGTTTTCTTCTTTTGGGAATGCTTCTAACTCTTCCGTTTCTAAGTCCATTTGGCGTTGGTTTAATTCCTGAACTTTGAACCGAAAGCCATCCACCTACTGCCATTGCAATTGCTCCGGCCATCTGTCCTGCTATTTCAGTCAATAATATAGTGTTATTAAAAACAGCGGCACTAGCAACTCCCATGACTCAGCTCCTATTTGAAACCAGACCATCATTCACACCTAAAAACAACAACTCTTAATGCATTACCACCTAACGATTTATGGCGACTTTCAAATTTAGACAGAAATCCTCCAGACACATTTAAAGCAGCATTGTTGTTCAAAGCTTCTATAATTTTAAGGTGATTGTGTTCAAAAGAGGTGGAGTTTTTCCTTTTTCAATTTTATTCTTTATCGAATTAACGGCAAATTGTTTTTCAACAATTTAAAAACTACTTATGATTGATCCGTAACTAAACAACTGAATCAAATTCAGTTGCAATTTAGCTCTTGATGATAGCGAACACATTATAACCCTGTTCAACAATACTTACTTTATATAACATATGTAGCAGGGCCATTCTCAATATTAGACAAACTACGTAAAACTCTCTTTAGATTTTCGTCGGCCTGAATTTCAGTTCTACTCCCATAAAGAAAAGTAGTGTCCAATACAGTTTGCAGTTGATCGTTTACTTTGTTTAAATCCATACTCTACATCTAATCGACTATATCAAAAATGCCTTTTGTTAAAATTTTGGAAGACGCATTAATTTGGTCATCGGTCATAATCTCAACATATTTCTCGGACTTATCCCCTATTTTAACCGACACTTTATCAAAGAAATAACTGTTATTTTTTACCTCTTTCAATAAAAGTATATAATTCTTGTTGTTTTCTGTAACTACAGCTTCTGTTGGGATTGCCAGCCCTTTTTTAAAAGCTACCACGATGGATGCTTCCACAAACATTCCTGTAATTAGTCGTTGTTTCATATTGTCGTCTAAATGTCCGTGAACATTAATCGTCCGGTCATTTCCTTCAATAGATTTCCCTACTAAATGTACTTTGGCATGAAACACCTCTTCTGTGGCTTCTGGAACTGTAAAATTTATATCTTGTCCCACTTCTACTTTTAAAATGTCTTTTTCGAATACATTCAATTCTAAATGCAAATGATCTGTTTCAATAATTTCAAGCAAAACATTAGTAGGCGCAACAAACATTCCCACATTAGCATTCATAACCACGATGTCTCCAGAAATAGGCGAATAAATAGTGATGACCGAAGTCAATTTACCGTTTTCCACATTTGTGGAGTTAATATTTAACATCGATAGTTTTGCTTTTAAACTTTGATATATTGCTTTTGTTCTGCGATAATCGCTTTCTGCTTTTAGATAGTTTTTTTGAGATGTGATTTTTTCGTCAAATAATGTTTTTTGACGATCGTATTCCGACTTTAAATATTTAATTTGTTCAGCTACTTCCAAATAGTCTTTTTGAATATCCAAAAACTCCGTATTTTCTAAAGTTAATAATGCTTGTCCTTTTCTCACTTTATCACCAACTAATAGCGTAGTCGATTTTACATTACCACCAACGAAAGTACTCACTTTAGCTCTGTTTTGTGTCGGAACATCAATCTTTCCAGCTGTTTTCACAGTTACTTCAAAATCCTGTTCTGTAGGGCTTGCGATTTCCATTGCCGAAGATTTAAACTGCGGTGCGGTAACCGTAATCGCATTATCCTCTTTGAGAGGTGCTTCTTCCGTTTTAGATTCTTTACACGAAGACAGAATGATGGACAAGGCTACTACATATAGTGTTTTTTTCATTTTTTGTGTATTAGAAATTAAGGTATTGTGAATCAAGTTGGGTTTTATTGAATTGAAGTACGTTGTCGAGATATTCAACTTGAATAGCGGTTGCATTCTCTAAACTTTGAATGTATTGGAAGAAATCAATTTCTCCGTGTTTATAACTTAAATTCGCCACCTTAATAATTTCATCCGATAACTTTTTTCCATATTGATTGTAATAATTTATTGCTTCTTGATACTTTGCTAATTCGTTCTTTTTTTGTTGAATAAACTGCTCTCTTTTTTGTTCTTCATTTAGTTTTTGTTGCTCCCAACTTTGCAATTCAAGCTGAGCCACTTTTGCTTTAGAAACATTTCCAGAGAATAAAAGTGGAACCCCAATTCCGACCTGAAAACCATTTAATGATTGCGACAAACCTTTATTTGATCCTCTAAAATATTCCAAATGCAAATCAGGTAGCCAATGTTGTTTTTCAAGTATAATTTGGCTTTTGTAACTATTCGTAACACTCTCTAAATATTTATTATGAACGGCTGTACTTAAATCTGCTGTTGAATTAAATAGCGGAGTGATTGAATTGTTTTTTATTGCAATTTTTTCATCGGTTTGAATCAAGGAATACAATAAGTCATACTGCGCTTTTTTATCATTTTCAATTTGAGAAAGGCTTGTTTTTATTTGTCGGAATTTAGCTTGTGCCGTTATTTTTTCGAGATAATTGGTTTCACCTAATTCAAAACGTCTATCACTTGCTTTTGAAAAATTTTGATACAAACTATCCAAATAGAAATATAATTTTTCCCGATTTTGTATGTACACAATGCGATAATACACTTTAGAAATTTCCAACGAAAGTTTGTTTTTTTGAATTTCAAAGTTGGCTTTTTCCTTTTCATATTCCGTTACATTTACCTTTTTTTGAGCTCCATATACTGTGGGAAAAGAAAACCGTTGTTGCGCTCCAAAAATCTTTAAAGGTTCACTATTAGAAGCCAGATTATTCTGGTCGTAATTGTAATAAATAGTAGTTTTTTCAAAGGTATAAGCGCTTTTTATATTAGCCTGGTATTTATCAACCTGCAATTGATAGGCTTTTAAACCTTTGTTATTAGTAATCCCTTTTCCTATCAAACTATCTAGTTCCGGATTTGAATTTTGTGAAAAAGCAAACGAAGTGCTTAACAAAAATAGAATTAGATAGGTGTTACTATTATGTTTTTTGAATTTTGCCTTTTTGAACTCCTTTCCATCAAAAACTTTAAATAATATAGGAAGCACTATCATGGTCAATATGGTCGCTGTAAACAATCCTCCAATTACGACCGTTGCCAAAGGTCTTTGTACCTCTGCTCCTGCAGAAGAAGATATCGCCATTGGTAAAAACCCTAAGGCCGCAGCGGCTGCCGTTAATAAAACAGGGCGCAATCTATCGGTCGTTCCTTTCAATATCAGCTCATCAATGTTTTTCATTCCTTGATGTTTTAATTCTTTAAAATGTTCAATTAATACGATTCCGTTTAAAACTGCAATACCAAAGAGCGCAATAAAACCAACACCCGCTGATATGCTAAAAGGCAATCCTCTTATCCATAAAAATAATACTCCACCCACCGCCGAAAGCGGAATTGCTGAATACACCATTAAGGCTTCTTTAATAGATCCAAACGCAAAATATAATAAGATAAAAATCAAGATTAAAGCTATCGGAACTGCAACCATTAATCTGGCTTTGGCACTTTGAAGGTTTTCAAATTGTCCTCCATATTGAACATAATAACCTGGAGGTAGTTTGATTTTTTGTATTTACAATGCGCTGAATATCAGTAACCACACTTTGTAAATCTCTGTTTCTAACATTAATTCCTACTACTATTCTTCTATTCGTGTTATCTCTTGATATTTTGGCAGGACCTTCCGTGTATTCAATGTTGGCTAATTCTTGTAACGGAATCTGTTCTCCATTAGGAGCCGAAACATATAAATTTTTCAAGTCATTAATATCATGTCTATTGGTTTGATTCAAACGAATCACCATATCAAATCGTTTTTCTCCTTCAAATACGTTACCCACTGTTTTTCCAGCAAATCCCAGCGCAATCATATCATTTAGTTCTGAAATATTCAAACCATAACGAGCTATTTTAGAGCGATCGTAACGCACGCTCATCTGAGGTAAGCCTTCCGTTTTTTCGATAATAATGTCTGAGGCTCCTTCTACTTTTTCTATGGCTTTTTTGATTTCGTGAGCTTTTTTAGCTAATACATTCAAATCTTCGCCAAATACCTTTACAGCTATATCAGATCGAGTCCCAGAAATCAATTCGTTAAAACGCATTTCGATAGGTTGTCTAAATTCAATTTCCATATTTGGAATCTGTTTTTCAATTGCCACTTTAATTTTATCAGCTAATTCATTTTTACTGTCTGCTGACACCCATTCTGATTTTGGCTTTAGCTTGACTATCACATCACTTTCTTCCATACTCATTGGGTCAGTAGGAACTTCGGCAGCGCCTATCCTGCTTACCACTTGATCCACTTCAGGAAAGTTTTTTAGAATTATTTTTTCTATTTTAGTGGTGGTGGCAATCGTCTTTGTCAAGGAACTTCCTGTTTTTAAAACGGGCTGAATGACAAAATCTCCTTCATCTAAAGTAGGTATAAACTCCCCGCCCATAGTGGTAAATAAGCCGAATGCCATAACTAATAATCCCAAAGCGCCGTACAATACTTTTTTTGTATTACGCAAAGCCCATGTTATCACAGGCACGTACCAAGAATTTAATTTACGAATTAATTTACTAGAAACTGAGTTAGGATTTTCTTCTTTAGGTTTCAAAAACAACGAAGAAACAACCGGAACAGAAGTAACACAAAAGATCATGGCTCCTACTAAGGCAAAACTAAACGTCATTGCCATAGGTTTGAACATTTTACCTTCGATTCCTTTTAGCGAGAGAATTGGAATAAATACGATCAAGATAATCAATTGTCCAAAAATGGCCGAGTTCATCATTTTAGAAGCACTCTTGTAGGTGATTTGATCAATTTCTATTTGTCTATCTTCTTTAGACATAGGCCCTATTTGAGCTGCTTTACTGGCTATTTGAAAGGCAATAAACTCGACGATAATAACGGCACCGTCGATAATAATGCCGAAATCAATAGCGCCTAAGCTCATCAGGTTATCATCTATTCCAAAAATATTCATCAACGAAATCGCAAATAATAGACACAACGGAATTACAGAAGCAACCACTAAACTGGAACGCCAGTTCCCGAGTAACAAAACCACCACAAAAATTACAATTAGACATCCCAAAATGAGGTTCTCTGCAACTGTCAAAGTAGTTTTCGCAACTAATTCACTACGTTGTAGGAATCCATTAATGTAAACTTCGTCTGGTAATGATTTTTGGATTTCGGCAATTCTGGTTTTTACATCATTTATCACCTGTTTCGAATTGGTCTCTTTTAACATCATCACCTGCCCAAGTACCTTCTCGCCTTCACCATTTCCCGTAATCGCGCCAAATCGATTGGCATGACCAAAACGGACATCAGCTACGTCTTTTACATATATGGGTATTCCGTTTGTATTCTTAACTACTATCTTCTCAATATCTTCCAGCGATTTTACTTTTCCTTCAGCACGAATAAAATAACTCTGATTTATTTTTTCGATATATGCTCCACCAGCAATACTATTATTATTCTCAAGCGCTGTAAAAACATCTGTAGTACTAATGTTCATCGCTTTTAATTTGGAAGGACTAATTGCAATTTCATATTCCTTTAAATAACCACCCCAAGTATTGATTTCAACTACTCCTTTTATGCCTGATAATTGACGCTTTACTACCCAGTCCTGAATGGTTCTTAAATCAGTTACGGTGTATTGGTCTTTAAATTTTGGTTTTACTTCTATTGTATACTGGTAAATCTCCCCAAGTCCTGTAGTAATAGGACCCATTTCTGGAGTTCCAAAACCATCAGGGATTTTTTCAGAGGCCGATTTGATTTTTTCGGCAATTAATTTTCTGGGTAAATACGTTCCTAAATCATCCTCAAAAACAATAGTTACCACGCAGAGACCAAACTTTGAAATAGAGCGAATTTCTTTAACGCCCGGCAAGTTTGCCATTTGAATTTCTACCGGATAAGTAATGTATTGCTCAATATCCTGATTAGAAATATTTTGTGAAGTAGTAATCACTTGTACCTGATTATTAGTTACATCAGGGACTGCACCTATAGAAATTTGAAATATAGAATAGACTCCAAATCATAAAATTCCTAGAGTAAATAATAAAACAATAAGTTTGTTTTTAAGACTAAAAGCAATAATTTTTTCAAGCATTTTGTACTTTATTTTATGTTTCAAAAATACAGCAAACAGATGAGAATAGTCTTAAAAACTACTTAAGGCCTTTTTTATGATAACTTAAAATTACTGCTGTTCCCAAATTTTTCTGACTTGAAATCTGAATATCACTAGCGAGCAATAGGGATAGTTTTTTCACTATCGACATTCTAATCCTGTTCCTTTGACTTCAGGGTGCTCCGTTGCATTAGATCTGAAAAATTGATTAAAAACTTTGCCAACATCCTTAGAGGCTATCCCAATCCCAAAATCGATTATAGTGCATTCAATTTTATCCCCCTGATCTGTTGTACTTATGGCTAATTTAGCGTTTTTATCTGAATACTTTAATGCGTTTAATATCAGATTGTTTATTACTATTGAGAATAAATAAACATCGGTATGGATATAATAATCTTGCTTAAATTCAGACACAACTTGAATATTTTTATTTTGAATTGTACTCGAATATCTCGAAATCGAATCTAGAATAACAGTATTTAAATAAATTTTCTCCTTTTTTAAGCTTTGTTTTTGATTTTCAAATCGGGCTAGGAATGGCAATTTGTCTAATAGGATGCATGATCTCTTTACTTCAGAGACACAGGAGCTAATTTATTCATCGTTAAACTTTTTTAAAGCTATATTTTTTAAAGTATATATTTACCCTTATCATCAACATAAATACAAGCAATTCCAAGTAGTTGCTTTACTAAATCCAGTCCTACATCTACTCCCATCACAAAAACACCGGTTGCTGATGATCAGCAAACTCTGTTGATTAAGCAAAAAGGGAGACACTTATCAATCCTGTAGCGGGATAACCTGTTCTGGTATCTATAATATGCGCATATCGTATTCCATTAAACGTCACCAACTTTTCATAGTTTCATGAGGTCACTCCAACACTATCTTCCAGTGGAAAAGTGGTAAAAATTTTATCCTTTTTGGATGGGTTTTTAATTGCGACTTTCCATTTCTCTCCGTTAAGTTGTTTGCCCATGTATTATTATTCCCAGATAAGATTAGAATTCCGGCAATTACACTTTTAGAAATAAGTAAGGCTTTTATTTTATCAGCAGTTAATCCCTGACCAATGCCTCCCAAACCTAATTTCATCCCTCCATTTTTAAAAAAAATGGTCGTATTCTGAGGATCCATAATTATATTTTATACCCCAGTTTGGCAACCGATTTTATAATTTCTTCCAGCGTTGGCATAGCAGTCCTACTTTCATCAAATTTCCAAATTTTATCCATTGAGGCATAACTGATATCAAAAGCACCCGAAGTTAATTCTGATATTTTTATGGAACGTTGTACTAAATCAAATACTTCTTGAGGTACTTTAACCGCCTTTATACCCGCATTTCTGTTGACTTCAGATATCGCTGTTGTTGGTAACCAATCAGAGATTAAGTTTTCAAGCCGGGACACTTCAGCTACTTCCATATCAACATAAGTATCGGCTTCTAGAATATCTTTTTCTTCTAGAATCATTTCAAAAAGGCTACCCAACATAGACAATGATCTTTTGTGGGCAACTTGCGCTGATGCAATAATTCCGGTCAATAAAAAAAGAAATAAACTTAGACGTTTCATACTTTTATTTGATAAAGGATTTAATCATTGTGGTATATTCGTTTGGAGTGACGTTTTTGTAACTTATTTTACCTAATACTTCGCCGTTAGACTTCAAAACAACAACCCAAAAAAAATACCATCTTTATTGTAGCGCTCTGCAAGACCTTCATTTTTTGTTTTAAGATATGGATCAAGTTGATTTTTTTTTCTTCGGAAAGTCAGCGCGTTCCAATATCAAATTAGTTGCTACATATTCCTTAAATTCTTCGGACTGCCATATACTTTTATCTAATTTAATACTGGTTGCACACCAATCTGATCCTGAAAACACTAATAAAACAGACTTGTGTTGAGTAACGGCTTCCCTTTTAACGAGTTCAAAATTAGTTTTCCAGTCTTGGGATTAGCCGAGGCTTACCATAAAAAGGAACATCAATACCATCATTTTTTTCATTGTTCTTTAAATTTTAAATCGACTATTGTATGAAAATAGCACAATACGATTGGACTATATTGAATATACAACCAGTATTATTTACGACTTCGACACCACCTTTGTAATTAGTCTTTCAGTACTAATAATTTGTTTACAACAGATGTAGCTCCAAATAAAAATCAATATAATTAACGCATTCTCTTCTTAAGTGAAAATTAAGAATGATAGCAGGTTAACATCGGTTATTTATTACGCTAAATACCTTAATTTTGTTTCAAAATAAGTACTTATGATGTTCTATAAAAAATTATCTCCTTTTTATAATCTTATTGTTTTTTATGTTGCAGTTAGTTTCATTTTAAGAATCATACTGCTATTCCATCCAATCACAGACACCACATTTGTTTGGACAGATGCCTTAAAAATTTTTACATTGGGTATCGTTTCCGATATTTGTGTTTTTATACTGGCCACCGGTTTCTTATGGCTGTATCTTATTTTTATATCAAATGGAAAATACCTGAAACCTTATGGATACATTATTTTCGGATTATTTGTAGCATTATTTTTTTACATAGCGTCAGGAAAATCGATCCTGAATGAATATGGCGGTGCATTACCGAAGATTGGGTTGGCTTTTGTGGGCATAAAAACAATCTTGTTCGGACTTTTACTTTTTTTACCAAAACACAGAGACAAAATTAGAAATTGGCTCTTTTCTTTCGTAATGTTCTTATTTGTTGTTCTGATATTACAAAACGCTATAAGTGAATACTTTTTTTGGAATGAATTTGGTGTAAAATATAATTTTATTGCAGTCAACTATTTGGTCTATACGAATGAGGTTATTGGAAATATTATGGAGTCTTATCCAGTAGTTCCTTTATTTTCAGGACTTTTTATAATAGCTGGGCTCGTTACTTATTTTATTTTAAAAGCATCTCGAACCTATATAAATAGCATCCCTACATTTGTTGAAAAAATTAAGATATCAGGACTTTACTTTGTTTTGTTTATTCTGTCGTTATTGGCGATTCCATATCTGGCTAGTAAAGAGAATTCGCAAAATATTTTTTCTAATGAGCTACAATCTAATGGAGTTTATAAGTTTTATTTGGCTTTTATGAATAGCGAATTGGACTATTTTAAGTTTTATAAAACACTGCCCGAAAAAGAAGTTTATGCTCTATTAGCTCAGCAAATTCCTGGCTTGTCTGGAGAATCCACTTTAAGAGAAATTAAAAGTACTGCTGCCGAAAATCATAAGAATGTAGTATTGATTACTATCGAAAGTTATAGTGCCGACTTTATGAAGGCCTATGGTAATGACCAAAGTATCACGCCATTCTTAGACAGTTTAGCTACTCAAAGTTTGCTTTTTACTAATTTTTACGCTTCCGGGAACAGAACAGTCCGCGGTTTAGAAGCTGTAACCTTATGCTTTCCACCTACAGCGGGTGAAAGTGTTGTAAAAAGAGAAGATAATAAGGACAAATTTTCAACGGGAAGTGTTTTCAAAGAAAAGGGATACAACATAAAATATTTATATGGTGGAGATGCCTTTTTTGATAATATGGCAGATTTTTTTTCCGGAAATGGATATGATATTGTTGATAAAAAATCGTTTCAAACCAACGAAATCACTTTCGATAATATCTGGGGTGTTTGTGATGAGGATATGTACAGCAAGGCTATCAAAGTGATGAATAAAGAAGCTCAGGAAAACAAACCGTTCTTCAATCACATCATGACCGTAAGTAATCACAGGCCGTTTACCTACCCAAACAATAAGATTGATATTCCCGGTGATGTTAAATCACGTGAAGGCGGCGTTAAATACACCGATTTTGCTATGAAAAAGTTCTTTAAAATAGCAAAAAAACAACCTTGGTTTGCTAATACGGTCTTTGTCATATTAGCTGATCATTGTGCCTCTAGCGCTGGTAAAACCGAACTTCCAGTAGATAAATACAGGATTCCTGCTATGATTTATAGCCCAGGATTTATTCAACCACAGCGCTATACTAATCTCATGTCGCAAATCGATATTATGCCAACTGTTTTTGGGTTATTGAATTTTAGTTACCAAAGCAAATTCTTTGGTCAAGATGTAATGCAATCTGATTACAAGCCTAGAGCTTTGATTGCCACCTATCAGGATTTAGGAATGATAAAAGACAATATTTTAACCATCATCTCGCCTAAACAAAAAGTCAAACAATTTAAAATGAATTTACTACCAAAAGCTGGAGTTGAAGATGATTTCCAAATTTATTACGATCAAAAGCCTTTGAAAAAAGAAAGAACAGATTTAGTAAATGAAACCATCGCTTTCTATCAAACTGCTTCGGATATATTGAAGAAAAAGAAATACCAAAAAAATAAGACATAATAGCCCGCTAAAACTAAAAATCTATAAATTAGATTTACATGGTGTAATTTTAAATTTAGATACGAATTTCACAATTTATCAATAAAAGCTTCTAGCAATTTGTAAAAGTCGTGTCAGAAAATAATTAAAGTAAAGCGCGATATAACAAAGCACCTAATTTCAACTATCCTTTGAGACCAATAAAAAGCCT
>NZ_AJXL01000030.1 GCF_000264055.1 Flavobacterium sp. ACAM 123
TAACTAACCCAAAAAGAGCGTAAGGAAACGACAAATAAACGAACCAAAAACTAAATTACTAATTTGTATTTGTTTTGGCTTTATAAAAATATTGATAAAAAGATAAACAGCCGGCTATTACTAATGAAAGTAGAATTAATAATAGAGTAACTTGTGTCATTCTTTAATTTTAAGGATTGAAAGATAAAATTAGAATAATTCCGCAAACGAATCTTTAAATTCTTGATTTATTTACTTTTTTAATGTTAGGTAAGCATTCCCCCGTCCACATTCAATACTTGACCTGTAATATATCCACTTAAATCCGAAGCTAGAAAAAGACAGGCATTAGCAACATCTTCGGTAGTACCTCCTCTTTTTAAAGGAATACCGTCTCTCCAACCTTGAACTACGTCATCATTCAATTTTGCAGTCATCTCCGTTTCAATAAATCCGGGTGCAATAGCATTACAACGAATATTGCGCGAACCCAATTCAAGTGCTACAGACTTTGTAAATCCAATAACACCTGCTTTTGAAGCGGCATAATTGGTTTGACCTGCATTACCCTTCACTCCAACCACACTACTCATGTTAATGATTGATCCGGCACGTTTTTTTAAGAATGTTCTCTGAATCGCTTTGGTCATATTGAATACGGACTTCAAATTGACATTAATTACTTTGTCAAAATCTTCTTCAGACATACGCATTAAAAGGTTGTCTTTAGTGATACCAGCATTGTTGATTAAAACGTCAACCGTTCCAAATTCAGCTAAAACGGCATCAACCATGGTTTGTGCTTCATTAAAATCGGCAGCATTTGACTGGTATCCTTTTGCTTTGATTCCAAGCGCATTCAATTCGTTTTCTAATGCTACCGCCGACTCAACAGATGAACTGTACGTAAAAGCAACATTTGCTCCATTTTTTGCAAAAACTTCTGCAATTCCTTTTCCAATTCCACGACTTGCACCAGTAATGATGACCACTTTTCCTTCTAATAATTTCATATTATAAAATGAGTTTAATATTTATTTTGAACTAACTCCCTACCCACTAGCATACTTCCTACTCCCAAAGCTTCGAGACGTTAGCATTTTTGTATTCGCCGTGGCGGATAAAATGCAATCAACACTTCTAATAGGACCCGTTCTACTTGTCAAATATAGAATAATTACTTTTTTAAAAAAAATTTCAAATTTAATAAACTTGGAGCTGGCTTAAATTTTATACTTTCAAAAATTTATTTACCCATTTATCCCAATACGAACTATAAATCGCCAATAGCGTAAAGATTAATAAAAATAAATGGTACCAGGCATTGCTGATTAAATCAAAAAAGTCCAATTTACCATTGGCAAAGCTCAAAATCAATAAAACTTGTGCTCCGTAAGGTAAAATTCCTTGCACAATACAAGAAAAGATATCTAAAATAGCGGCTACCTTTTTAGGGTTCAAATCATACTCATCATTAATTTCTTTAGCAATAGGTCCCGTAATTACAATAGATACCGTATTATTGGCTATGGCCAAATTAGCAAAACCAACCAATGCACCAATTCCTGCTTGAGCTGTACTTTTTATTTTTAATGCGTTTTTTAATTTGATGTAGTAAGTAATTAATCCCTCCCGCTTTTTCCACCATAGCAGCTAAACCACCCGTAAGCATGGACAATAAAAAGATATCAGTCATACCGGTGAAACCTTCATATGTCTTCTGGATAAACTCCATTAAGGTAAAAGATCCTCCTATAAAGCCTATGATGCCAGCTAAAACAGTTCCAATAATTAAAGTGGCAAACACATTTACTCCAAATAATGCTAAAGCAATTACCAATATATAAGGTATAATAGGAATCCATTCAAAACCAACTTTTGGAAGGTCAACAGATACTATCTCCGAATTTAAACCGAGGTAAAAGAATAAAATCACGGTAATTACTGCGGCAGGAAATGCAATAAACAAATTGATTTTGAATTTATCTTTTAATTCACAACCCAAGGACTGTGTTGCCGCGATGGTCGTATCAGAAATCATGGAAAGATTGTCCCCAAACATGGACCCGCCTAATAAAGCCCCGGAAATTAGCGGTAATGAGGCTCCGCTTTTATCTGCTAATGTAACCGCTATAGGTCCTAAAGCAACAATCGCCCCTACAGAAGTCCCTGTCGCTGTGGATAAAAAACCTGCAATCAAAAAGATTCCTAACGGGAAATAGGCCACATCAATAGTACTGATTCCTAAATTAACAACGGCATCCACACCGCCCATTGCTTTACTCACAACCGCAAAAGCGCCCGCTAACAAATAAATCAAACACATGGTCATAATTTTACTTTCGCCACAACCTGCAATTAACGTCGCCACTTTTTCATCTGTGGAAGACTTGAAAAGTAAAAAAGCGGCAATAATCCCAACCACGACAGCCACAGGAGATGGAAATGCATAAAAATCATTCAACACAATTCCGGCACCCAAAAAAGTAAAAATAAAAATAAATAACGGAATCAAAGCGTAGGGATTTCCTGTTTTTTTCGAAAAATTTGTCATAAAGTTAATTTAAAAATGAATTAAATATGACGAAAAACAAAAGCTAAAAGATGGGAATGCAAACAACATTTTTTCCAAAGGATTTGGCTTATCATTTTAGCACCTTGCTCGTTTTTGCAGGTTGCTATCTCAAAATGAGATTCGTGATAATGTGTTCAAAAGTAATACATCATTTATAAAAAAACAATAAATGCCTTACTTATTTTATATAAAAAAAGACCTTACCGAAGTAAAGCATTTTTTATAAATATTTAGATTAAAGTATCTTAGAAAGCAACATTCCATATTGGTAATCTACCGTTTTCATCAAAAAAGTTTTGTAAAACTTGTCCTTCTACAGCAGTGGGAATTCCTTTAGTTTCATTATTGAATGTTTCGTACCAAACCACTTCCAATAAACTGATATCCTCTTTTTTCATTTGTGCTGGCCAAGAATATTTTCTCCCTGTCTTTGCAAACTGATTTCCTTCAACAATCTTTTCTTTTAAGCCACCATTTTTTATTTTTAAAGTCCCATCATTCTGTACCGTCCCTGTAGAACCTACCATGATTAACTCTTTTTCTTCTGCTACTGCATATACTAAAAACACACCGCTTCCTTCTGAAGCATTACAAGCTTGTTCTAAACTATCCTCTGCAGCAAATGAAAATTTGTCGCTAACTTTAAATTTTTCTAATTCCTTATACATATCGTTTTATTTTTATTTGAATTGGCTTCCTCAAAAAAATACCTCACAAAATCGTGAGGATTATCTAAACCATTCGTTGCTGTTTGTTATTATTAAATTTGAAGCGTTAAGAGAGCTTTTTTTTAATAAAGCGCAAAGGTATTTCTTTAATTCTATTTAATAATAAAAAAGCCTCACAAATATGAGGCTTTTTATCTTTTGGTTTAAAATAGTAAACTATCCTAAAACTTCTTTTACTTTTTTACCAATTTCTGCTGGAGAATCCACTACGTGTATTCCACATTCTCTCATGATTTGCTTTTTAGCTTCTGCTGTATCATCAGTTCCACCTACAATAGCACCTGCATGACCCATTGTACGCCCTGCTGGAGCGGTAACTCCTGCAATGAATCCCACTACTGGTTTACGGTTACCATCAGCTTTAATCCAGTGAGCAGCATCAGCTTCTAGTTGTCCACCTATTTCACCTATCATTACGATACATTCGGTTTCTGGATCATTCATCAATAACTCCACTGCTTCTTTTGTAGTAGTTCCAATGATCGGATCTCCTCCAATACCTATTGCAGTAGTGATACCTAAACCTTGTTTTACTACTTGATCAGCCGCTTCATACGTTAATGTTCCTGATTTAGAAACAATACCTACAGTTCCCTTTTTGAAAACAAAACCTGGCATGATACCAACTTTAGCTTCGCCCGGAGTAATAACTCCTGGACAGTTAGGACCTATTAATCTCGCGTTTCTTTCTTTAACATAACCATTTGCTTTGATCATATCAGCTACAGGAATTCCCTCTGTAATAGCGATAATCACTTTTATTCCTGCATCAGCAGCTTCCATTATCGCATCAGCAGCAAAAGCGGGTGGTACAAAGATAATAGTAGTATCAGCTCCTGCTTGTTCTACAGCATCTCTTACAGTATTAAAAACAGGACGGTCTAAATGTGTTGTTCCTCCTTTTCCTGGAGTTACACCACCTACAACGTTTGTCCCGTACTCAATCATTTGTGAAGCATGAAACGTTCCTTCGCTTCCTGTAAATCCTTGAACAATTATTTTGGAATCTTTATTAACTAAAACACTCATGATATATATTTTATGTGATTTTTAAAAGTTGTCTTGCAAAAGTAAGGTTTTGAAATTATTTTCAGGCCTTTTCTTATCAAAAAATATTATGATAATTGACTCATTTGATAGCCCTTGTATAATTGATTGTCTTTTATTTGCCAAATTGATATAAAATGTGCCAATAACATCTCTTCTCTTGGATTTTCTATCGTTTTTACAAAATGAGAATAGCGCACGGAAATCATATCATTTTCCGCTATAATATGACTTATCCTAATTTTTGAACGCACATAGGCCCTGCCTAATTCTTCGGATAGATCTATTATACCATCATAGTCTAAATGAATCAATCCTTTACTACTATTCCACTCCACTATAGCATCAGGGTGCAAATATTCTTTCATAATACTACTGTTGATAAGTGCATCTGATTTGTAAAAATCTTGAACGAGTTCCTTTGCTGTCATATTATTATTTTAATTTATTTAAAATCTCTGGAATTTTTTTTATATTGGCCAGTTGTTTTAATTTTTCCCTTGACTCTTGTATTGGTGTTCCAAAATAGGATTTCCCGCCTTCAACCGATTTTGTAACACCTGTTTGGCCTAGAATAACTGCATTTCTGCCTATCGTGATTCCGCTCGTAGTTCCTACTTGTCCCCAGATCGTGACTTCGTCTTCTATGATCACGCAACCAGCGATTCCAGTTTGAGAGGCAATTAAACACTTCTTTCCAATTACGGTGTCATGACCTACATGAACCTGATTGTCAATTTTTGTTCCTTCGCCAATGATGGTATCCCCTGTAACCCCTTTGTCTATTGTACAAAGTGCTCCAATACCTACATTGTCTTTTATCACTACTCTTCCTCCTGAAAGCAATTGATCGAAACCATCTTCTCGCTTTTTATAATAAAACGCATCGGCGCCAAGAACTGTTCCTGCATGGATGATTACATTATTTCCAATTATGGTATTGTCATAAATAGCCACATTAGCATGAATCAAACAATTTTCACCAATTACCACATGATTTCCAATAAAAGCATTGGGCTGAATTACAGTCCCCTGCCCTATAACTGCTAAATTAGAAATGGAAGTACTTGATGATTTAAAAGGCTTGAAATGCTTTGTTAATCTGTTAAAATCATTAAAAGGATCTTCTGATATCAATAAGGCTTTTCCTTCCGGGCAATCTACTTTCTTATTAATCAAGATGATCGTGGCCGCTGAATTTAAAGCTTTTGTATAATATTTTGGATGATCTACAAAAACAATGTCTCCTTTTTCTACAACATGAATTTCATTCATGCCAGATATAGGAAAATCAGCATTCCCAACATACTCACAGTTGATAATAGTGGCAATTTCTTGCAGCGCGTAAACTTTTGGAAATTTCATAAATTTAATTAGAAAATGTGTTAATTAAAAAATGTGATAATTAGCTAATTACCACATTTTCTCATTATCAAATTATTTATTCTTTTACACGTTCCATGTAAGAACCTGATGCAGTATCAATTTTAATTTTGTCTCCTTCATTTATAAATAAAGGGACACTTACGGTAGCGCCGGTTTCAACTGTTGCTGATTTGGTAGCATTAGTAGCTGTATTCCCTTTGATTCCCGGTTCAGCGTAAGTAACTTCAAGAACTACAGAAGGCGGCATGTCTACAGAAAGAGGCAATTCCGTTTCTGTGTTTATACTTACCATAACATTTTCTCCTTCTTTTAATAAATCTGGCGAATCTAATATGTTTTTATTCAAAGATATTTGCTCAAAAGTCTCTGTATTCATAAAATGAAAATCATCTCCTTCTGGATATAAATATTGAAACTTATGGTTTTCCACTCTTACTTCTTCTATCTTATGTCCAGCTGAAAACGTATTGTCCAATACTTTTCCATTCGTTAAACTTCTTAGTTTAGTTCGCACAAAAGCAGGACCTTTTCCAGGTTTCACGTGAAGAAATTCTATGATTTTGTATATGTCATTATTGTACTTAATGCATAATCCGTTCTTAATGTCTGATGTAGATGCCATTTGATTTGCTTTTGGCTATTAGCTTAAGGCTATTAGCAATTTATATTTAAATATTTATTTTCAGGCTAAGAGCTTAAAGCCAACAGCCAATAGCTTTTTTTAATAATTTCCTGTGTATCCTTTCATTACCCCACGTGATGAGTTTCTGATAAAATCTAGTATTTCGTCGCGTTCCGGAGTTGCTTCCATCTCTGCTTCGATAATTCCTATGGCTTGTGTTGTATTATAGTTTTTTTGATATAAAATTCTATAAATATCTTGAATTTCTTTGATTTTCTCGGTTGTGAAGCCTCTTCTCCTCAATCCAACCGAGTTGATACCCACATAGGACAAAGGCTCTTTTGCCGCTTTCGTAAAAGGAGGAACATCTTTACGAACTAATGATCCGCCTGATATCATGGCGTGATCGCCAATATGAATGAATTGATGGATTGCTGCCAAGCCACCTATTACTGCAAATTTACCAACAGTGACATGGCCTGCCAATGCAACACCGTTAACAATTATGGCATTATCGCCAATATGACAATCGTGCGCAATGTGAGCCGTAGCCATGATCAAACAATTGTTTCCAAGCGTGGTTTGACCGGAAGCAATTGTCCCTCTGTTAATGGTAACGCATTCTCTAATCGTACAATTGTCTCCAATTATTGCCAAGGACTCTTCTCCGCCAAATTTTAAGTCTTGCGGAACGGCAGAGATAACTGCACCAGGAAAGATACTGCAATTCTTTCCAATTCTTGCGCCTTCCATAATGGTAACATTAGATCCTATCCAAGTACCATCCCCAATAACTACATTATTATGGATTGTCGTAAAAGGTTCAATGACAACATTTTTAGCGATTTTCGCGCCAGGATGAACATATGCTAAGGGTTGATTCATCTACTTTTTTTTATTATTTATATATATAAAACAAAAACTTTGAAACAGTATATTTCAGAGTTTTATAGAGTTTCTACTTTACGTTTATGGTTTTTTAGCAATTTGAGCCATTAACTCGGCTTCTGCTACTAATTTACCATTAGCATAAGCGTTCGCTTGCATATGACAAATTCCTCTTCGTATCGGTGTAATTAAATCACATTTAAAAATCAAGGTATCACCAGGTAATACTTTTTGTTTGAACTTAACATTATCAATTTTCATGAAATAAGTCAGATAATTTTCTGGATCTGGAACGGTACTTAGTACTAATATTCCTCCTGTTTGTGCCATTGCTTCCACAATTATAACTCCTGGCATTACAGGTGCTTCGGGGAAATGACCAACGAAGAAATTTTCATTCATTGTAACATTTTTCATTCCTACAACATGACTGTCTGACATTTCGATAATTCTATCGATAAATAAAAAGGGAGGTCTATGAGGAAGAACAGACATAATTTTATGAATATCCATCAGCGGCTCCTGATTTAAATCAAAAACAGGAACATAATTACGCTGTTCTATTTTTATAATTTTAGCCATCTTTTTAGCAAATTGTGTGTTTACAAAATGACCTGGCTTATTAGCAATAACTTTACCTTGTATTTTTGTTCCAATTAAAGCCAAATCACCTACTACGTCAAGTAGTTTGTGTCTTGCAGCTTCATTAGGATAATGCAACGTAAGGTTGTCTAATATCCCGTTTGGTTTTACATTAATTGTGTCTTTCCCAAAAGCAACTTTCAAATTCTTCATTGTACTCTCAGATATTTCTTTATCTACATATACAATTGCATTATTCAAATCGCCTCCTTTTATCAAACCATCTTCTAGCAACGACTCTAATTCATGCAAAAAACTGAATGTTCTGGATTCA
Source organism: Flavobacterium sp. ACAM 123 (assembly GCF_000264055.1). Taxonomy (GTDB): domain Bacteria; phylum Bacteroidota; class Bacteroidia; order Flavobacteriales; family Flavobacteriaceae; genus Flavobacterium. The sequence continues at coordinate 8,142 of NZ_AJXL01000030.1, forward strand.
GAGATTTCTTTTTTAAATTCAGAAATATCTTTTATTGTGGCATTTTGCGTGCCTAAAATTTTTGTACCAAAATCTACCATGGCAGTAACGCAATAATGATCACTTGGCATGATTAAAATTTCGCTTCCGCTTTCCTCGTCCGTAAATGAAATGATTTCCTTTACCACATAAATATTTCGCTTTGTATTTTGTTCTTCGATGCCCGCTTTTTCAAGCGCTTCAACAAAATATTTAGACGAACCATCCATTATAGGCAGCTCTGAAGTATTTAGTTCTATGATGACATTGTCTAAATCACAACCCACTAAGGCCGCTAGCACATGTTCTGGGGTTTGTATTTTTACTCCTAGCTTTTCTAAATTGGTTCCTCGTTGTGTATTTACTACATAATTAGCATCTGCCTCAACAACAGGATGTCCTTCTAAATCTACTCTGACAAAAGTAAAACCATTATTTGATGGAGCAGGTTTGAAAGTCATTAAAACTTCCTTACCCGTATGCAATCCAACTCCTGTTAGCGAGATTTCTGTCTTTATAGTCTTCTGTTTAACCATTATTCCCGTTTTTTTGGTTTAATATTTGTTTTTTTAATTCTTCTAATTCTGCGACTATTTTCGGTAAGTTCTTAAAGTGTACATACGACTTACTAAAATCGTTATAGCCAAATGTTGGACTTCCCTGTAATATTTCATTATCCTTGATGTTTCTTCCTACTCCGGACTGCGCTTGAATTCGAACATTATCTCCTATTGTCAAATGTCCTGCAATTCCTACCTGACCACCAATCATTCCGTTTTTACCAAGCTTAGTCGAACCTGCAATGCCAGTTTGAGCGGCAATTACGGTATTTTCCCCTATTTCAACATTATGGCCAACCTGAATTTGGTTGTCAAGTTTTACTCCTTTCCTTATAATCGTGGATCCCATTGTAGCCCTATCGATCGTAGTACAAGCACCAATATCGACGTCATCTTCTATAATAACATTCCCTATTTGCGGAATCTTTTTGAAGGTTCCATCAGGATTTGGCGCAAAGCCAAAACCATCTGCACCTATAACTGAACCAGAATGTATGGCACAATTATTTCCGATTATCGTTTGCTCATAAATTTTGGTCCCAGCAAAAATAGTTACATTGTCTCCAATCACAACATTGTCCCCGATGAAACAATTGGGATAAATTTGAACATTATTACCTAAAACTACATTCAATCCTATATAACTGAAACTGCCTAAATAAAGGTTATTACCATATTTAGCATTCTCAGCTATAACGGAGGGTTGCTCTATTCCACTTTTGTTTCCTTTCGCCTGATCATAAAACTCTAATAATTTAGAAAACGCTAAATAAGCATCCTCTACTTTTATCAGGGTCGTTTTTAATTCTGATTCCGGCATAAAGCTTTTATTTACAATCGTGATTGTAGCTTCGGTACTATAGATAAAGTTGTTGTATTTTGGGTTTGATAAAAAAGTCAGTGAACCTTCTTTTCCCTCTTCAATCTTAGATAACACATGTACTTCAGCATTGGGATTCCCAATAACTTCACCTTCTAATATACCCGCTATTTGTTCTGCTGTAAATTTCATTGCCACAAAAATATAAAAAAATAGAATTTAAATGTTCATTTCCACAAGTTGTTTTGGGAAACAGATGTAATATTTGGTCACGGATTTGGATAATGATTTCAAATTCAATTGGTCAGAAGATTCAATAACATCCTCAACGGTCTTGTCTTTTTTCAATATTCGTATCGGCTCCGCTTCCTTGCTGTACGCTTGGTTTTTTATTTTTCCTTTGAAAATAAAATAGTTAGCTTCTAATAAACTGATATTATTTTCCAATGCAAAACGTTCTTTTAAAGGGTTTAAATCTTCAATAGCCACTTTTTCACTGGTTAATTTTATTTTCAATAAATCCCTATTGATAATCATTTTACTCAACGAAGACAATATAAAATCACTCTGACGCTGCCATCCTTTTAATGCACTGATGATATCAAAATCATCGAGTTGAGCAAATAAATCTAAAGTCCCCGCATCAAATGTATTCATTGTAATCTTATGTTGCAAGAAATACTGCAAAGGCTCACTGCAAGGTAAAACTACTCCTTTCCCTGTTAATTCTTTAGCACGTTTGAGGATTCGGGTCAAAATTAATTCGGCCACTAAACTAGTTTTATGCAGATAGGCTTGCCAGTACATTAAGCGCCTGGACATCAAAAATTTCTCAACGGAATAAATGCCTTTTTCTTCGATAACCAAAACATCATCCACAACATTCATCATTTGAATCAATCGCTCTGAGTTCACATTCCCTTCGGCCACACCTGAGTAAAAACTGTCGCGTTTCAGGTAATCCATGCGATCCATATCCAGTTGACTCGAAATTAGCTGCAACATAAACAGGCGATGATATTCCCCTTTAAAAACCTTTATGGCCAAATCCAACTTTCCATCAAATTCAGCGTTTAATTGGTGCATGAACAACAGGGATATTTCCTCATGATGTACATCTTCAACAATGCTTTTTTCCATTGCATGTGAAAAGGGTCCATGCCCAATATCATGCAATAAAATAGCGATATATAAAGCATTTTCTTCCTCTGTAGAGATGGCTACCCCTTTAAAACGCAATACTACAACCGCTTTCTGCATTAGATGCATGCAACCTAAAGCATGATGAAAACGCGTATGATTAGCACCTGGATAAACCAAATAAGACAATCCCATCTGCGAAATTCGCCTGAGGCGTTGAAAATAAGGATGCTGTATTAAATCGTAAATTAAGGCATTGGGGATGGTAATAAATCCATAAATGGGATCATTAAATATTTTTAGCTTATTGATTTGACTCACTATACCTTTGTTTTTAGGTCGACAAATATAGGTAAAATAGATTTTATTAAAGAAAGTGTTTTTACAAGCCTTTGTTACTAGTGAATAGGTCATCTTTTTGATACGATTTGTCCGAATCAAGCAATTCCAATAAAATTAATTTTTTTTGGTTCAAATTCTTTCGAACTAATTGTGCTTTTCCCCAAAAAAAATACGGAAAGCTTAAAAAAGTAGAGGAAATAAATCATTGAGATTTCCGATATTCATTTTGATTCTTTATTTGATATATCACCATTAGCGGCAAGGATTTTAGGAGCGTCGATGAAAGGTCCTAAGTGCGGTATGCCATCATTAGTGTCAATCTTAATTTCCCTCAATATCAAATGGATGTTAATGTAGAGAAGGCCCAAGAGGCTAATATAGCCATATCTGATATCTTTATTACCATGCAAGCTATTATGGTGTGTTATATGCGACGGATTTCAACAAGTTTGGTAAACCAGTACCGTTCGATGATTCAGGCAAAACCAGAAGACAGTGCAAATCTTGAGTACATAAATAATATCTATATTAATAATATTGATAGTCAATAAGTTGCAATCATTCAGTTTGTAGAGTTTAAAAGAATGTACGTTCCTAGTTCCTTGTTTAAACAAGTTTAAGCGGTTAATATAAGCAGTAAAACAAATCCTAAACACAGCGCAGGTGATGCTATTAAAGCGATGCAAAAAGTAGCAGCGCAACATTTATCCAGAACGTAGACCTATGAATTCTCACGAATGACTAGAGAAGAGGTTCTTGAAGGTGATCAGGTCTCTGGTGTATTTTTATTAAGTTTAGTCTTTGTTTAATTCCTTGCGATGGATGCTAATAATGCATTACAAATAAAAATAGAAGAGGTTGTTAATTCAAAAATGCCACAGCGTATGGTATACTTGTTGGCTTTTTGATTTTTTGACAATAACCACACTTTAATATCGCATCATAAAAAAGAACGTGCTTTCTTTACAACAACATCAATAAATATCCAAAAAGCGCTCCCCCAAGAACGACAAAGGCACTGTTTATTTTCTTGTAATAAAATACAATTACAATACTCAATAGTGCAATTAAAATCGTGCGCCAGTCCGTGATGGTGTCTTGCCCTAATTCATAACAGATGGATACGATTATTGCGATGGAAGCCACATTTACAGCATCTAGAAATATGGCAAAAGCCTTCGAGTTTCTCATCTTTTTTACAAGAGGGTTCAAAAGTGCCACAAACGCAAATGACGGCAAAAATATCGCCAACGTTGAAATGAGCGCACCTGATATTCCATTGATTTGATAACCTACAAAAGTAACAGAGGAGAAAACAGGTCCTGGCGTAAATTGTCCCACAGCAATAGCATCAATAAGTTCGGTTCGTGTCAGCAAGCCTTTGGTCACCAATTCGGCATCCAAAAAAGCAAAAAGCACATAGCCACTTCCATATAGGATTGCCCCTATTTTTAAGAAAATCAGAAATAAATTAAAGTTCGTGGGTGCCAATACAGCCATTTTAGAAACCGGAAACAGCAATAGCGGACTCCAGGTGTTCCCCATTGTATCCGAGTTTTTATTGGTCAATGAATTCCAAAATAACGCTAAAAATCCGGCGCCAAAAAGAAGCGCAATTTCATTGAACTGCAACAGCGAAAGCAGTAAAACAATGATACCTATCATCGCTAACCGAACTGTTTTTATGGATTTTTTTGCAAGTGGAAAAATAGCACCCAGAATGATGGCGATGATGGCGGGTTTTATACCATACAAAAAAGGTTGGATTTCAGGAAGTTGCCCGTAATCTTTATAAAGCCAAGCAAAAATTCCCGTTAGTAAAACAGCTGGGACGATAAAACAGACGCCGGCAACAACAAGCCCTTTCCACCCTGCCCTTTCATGACCAATATGAATAGCCATTTCGGTACTGTTAGGACCTGGAATCAAATTAGTGGCGCCTATTAAATCTAAGAAATGTTGTTCCTCAAGCCACTTTTTTTTCACCACTACCTCGTCTCGCATCATCGAAATGTGCGCGGCTGGACCTCCAAAACCTATAAATCCTAATTTTAAAAAAAGTGCGGCCACTTCCTTTAATTTTTGCTTTTCATCCATTCCGATCGCTCGATTGCTATTTTACTTTGAGGAGCCAAGTTACTACTTTTTGAGTTGAACTGGAGTCCAAATTTCCTCTTCAAATTTAAGGTTATCATTTTTGTATTTATCACCTAATATTTCAAAATGAGGCCGATGATCTAAAACATACTTAGAGCTCGGTAGCCAAGTAGCAAAAATACATGCAAACGCTGCAAGATCTCTTTTCATATCCCATTTGTAATTAAAAACAGCATAAAGACCACTGTTGATTGCTTGAATTCAATTAATAAATGCGAAAGTCAGGAATCGCCACGGCTGTCCAATACTAAAACTGTGCAACGCAATTAAAATCATCATAAAAGCCCGGACTAAACAATTGTACCATGTAATAATCTGTTCCAATGTATCCACCATTGTAACTAAATATTGTTTAATTCGATACGATTATTGATAGAAGCGTACTGTTACAAAGGACTAGATTTCGCTAGCTACTTATAATTGTGCGGATATTGATCTGTCATATTCTCTCGCTTTATATTCTTTATAGGACATCGTCATTCGCATTCCTATTATTTTTTTCTCTGGAAATATTGCTATTCTTGGGATCATTATCTGGTAGTTCAGAAATTAGTATTGTCTATTGACATCCAAAATTCGCAGAAGATTAGTGACTAATATTTTCCTGATGTCGTTTTTAGTTTGGCCTTTTTCAAGCACTGCTTTTGTGATTAATGGATTAGTCGTAACGTCATCTAACGTTTTGGTGGCACTTGAATACCGTCAAATTCTGATCCTATTCCTATGTAATCTAAACCTGCGAGTTTAATGATATATTTAATATGTTTAATTACAAAAGCAAAAGGAGCATTAAGAGCTTGTGCCTCTGTATGGTATTTATTGTATATCATTCCTTCGGCAACATAGCTGTTTTGCCCGATTTAACAATGGAATCTATCTCCGCTTTGTGTTTTTCAAGAAACGGCTCTTCCCTTTTATCTTCAGTAAGATCCAGAAATCCCCTGTTAAAGTTCACCTGAATGACTCCGCCGTTCTTTGCGATAGCTCTAATTTTGTCGTCTTTGAGATTCCAATGGTGCGCACAAAGTGTGTAACGGAACTGTGAGAAGCAATTATAGGGTCCGTCGTGGTAGCGATAACATCACAAAAAAGTCTGCCCGCCCACATGAGAAATACTGACCATAATACCCAGTTCATTCCTATGTTGCAAAAGTTTTTATCCAAAACCAGTCAAGCCTTTGTTTTTTAAGTCTTTGGTAAACGTTTCATCAGCAGTGATTGTTGCGCACGAAGTAGAGTAATTTTAAGTCAGCGTAACATAGCGTACACCTATTTTGTAGAATGCACCCAGTTTATCTAAATCATCTTCGATTTGATAACCGCGTTCCACGCCTTTTAATGAGCCATTTTGTGCTGTTTCACTATTTTATATTGTGCGACCGTGTTGGCTACTTTTACAATTTTATTTAGATTGTACCGTCCACACTGTCTATTTCACGTGCGACAAAATTGTAGGGATTTAGATGATCAACATCATTAAGACAGAAAAAGAGTACACATCAATTCCGCGTTCTTTCCCTTTTTTAAATCGTTGTGCGTTTTTCTATGCAAGTCTTAATCAATAAGCGTAGTCCCAGTCCATTGTTTACGCTAGGCTATCATTATGTACATCTACAAGGAAGGATTTACTGTGAATATCTTGATAAGTTTGTACTTCTTTATTCGCTTTTCGCAATCCAAAACAATTCAATCCAATCATCAATACTAAACCTAAATTAATCGTTTTTTTCATACTTCTGTATCTTAAACTGAATATGATTAGCAGAGACTAAATTTAATTAAAAATTCATTATTGAGCTGTTTCTCCTCCTTTGCAGTCACTATAAACGCTTTTTTTACAGAAACAATTGGCATGGTCCCCATATTAATTCTCCTTCTTTTAGAACACTAATTTATACAACAATACCTCTTGAGTACCTTGGGTCAGTTTAATTTTTTTCTCAAAGTGGAGGCCTAATTTTATCAATAATTTTTGAGAGGCGATATTTTTTACTGAAGTTATTCCGCTAATTTCCGTTAAATTAAATTCACTGAAAGCGAGCTCTTTTAGGACATTAGCACTTTCAAAACCGTAGCCTTTCTTTTCATATTGCGGAAGAAAAGCAAAGCCAATATCAAAGCCTTCGAAACCATCTCTATCGTACAGACCGCAGCCGCCTATTTTTGCTCCGTCAAATTTTCTGGTGACGGTATAATTCCCAAAACCAAGTCTTTCGATTTGAGGTGTCATCTTATTCGAGATATATGCAGCAGCATCTTCACTGGTTTTTAAATTGCGATCCCCGATAAACTCAATCCATTTTGGACTGTTGAAGAGTACTAAAATAAATTCGGCATCTTCCGTAGTAGTTGGTGTCAGAAATAACCGTTCTGTTTCAAATGTTTTCAATTCCTATTACCTTTTAAAATTGGTACTCCTTGTTTTTATCTAAAAAATTCCTAATTGCTGTTAAACAGAATATTAAAGAGTAAATATAAACAATTTATCTTACAAATAGAATTGTGTTTCTTCCGTCTTTTTTTTACGACAGCTACAAGCCACGATTGTACAGCTGCTGCAAAAGAGTTTCAACTGTGCTAATATAAAAAACTTACTTCTTTATCAAAACATTTTTTGTTCCGCCTTGAATAATGGTCATTTGATTCGCTGTTGGATTAAATTCTAACGTAATTCCAGCAGCTTTAAATTCGAATGTGTCATTTTTAATGGCTTCCAGCGGAAAAGCACCTTGTCCCGTTGCTTGTGCCATCAATTTCGTATTATCCTTTGTAACTGTTATTGCCAATGGAAACGTAGCACTTGCATAAACTCCTAAATAAGTGTCTAAATCTTCTGTTTTGAGGTCTAAAGTGTTAAACGTGGGAATTTCAAATTTTCTATTGTAGTAGCTCGATAAAATCGCAATCACGATATCATTATTTCCATAATTCATACCGTTTGAAGTAATGGCAACACTCAGTTTACTTTCGGGGAAATAAGACAATGCCGAACGAAATCCATCGATTCCTCCAGTATGTCCATAGCCGATTTTATCATAAAACGGCACTTGAAAAATTCCCATTCCGTATTTATCCTGGATTGTTTTCATTTGTTCCAATGAAGCTGCAGCAATCAATTTTCCGGCGAATAACGCGTCAATAAACTGAGTTAAATCGGTTGGAGTAGAAACCATCCCTCCAGCTCCCATTGGAATTGAGGTATCCGTTTCGGTTTCTTTATTCCATTTTTCTGTATAGCTGTAGGAATTAGATTCGTTGTTAGCGGTACTTATTTTACCGCCAAAATAGGTGTTTTTTAACCCTAATGGCTTTGCTATTTTAGTTTGTACTAATGCCGCATACGACTGTTTGTAGACTTCCTCCAGAATATAACTCAACAACACATAATTAGAATTGCTGTACTCTCCTTTGCTATTGGGTTCAAGAACACTTTTGCCTTTGGCAATAATACCCACCATTTCTTTGGCGGTTTTAGGGACTGCGCTATAGGACGCATATTCATCAGCGCTGGTAAAATTATAAATTCCGCTGCGGTGGTTCAATAAATTGCTGATCGTAATTTTAGACGCATTTTCAATAGTTGGAAAATAGCTTTCAATAGTTTGATTCAGACTTAGTTTCTTTTCTTCGATGGCTTTAAAAACTAAAACCGAAGTAAACATTTTAGAGATGGAACCAATTCTATATTTGGTAGAAACTGTTGCTTTTTTATTGCTTTCGACATCTTCCTTTCCTATGGCATTCGTATAAATAATTTTCCCGTTTTCTGATACTGCAACGCTTCCCATATATTTATCTTTGGTTTCCAGAACCTGAAACAGACTGTCAATTTTGGCTTTATTGAAGTTTTGAGAAAATGTAGGTACCGTAACAAGTACTACTAAAAAGACAAGGATTTTTTTCATTTTGGATAGATTTTGATGTTTTGCTAGAATCAAGATTTCAATTGACATTCTTTGTGGCAGCAGTGGCCGTTTCCCTTATTTATTGCTCCGTACTTTTTTCAGCTTTTTTGATGTCCCAATACGATTTCATGAACAATACTGCTATTGCCAATCGAAACACTCGATACAACCAAATATTAACCTCCCAAAAGAATAGTTCGTGCGTCGCTCCGGTATCAAATAAGGAATCGATAAAGGATATTAAAAATAAAATAGCAAATGCTAAGTAAACGTTTTTGTGCATTCTCATAAAAAATTAGTTTGATATAATTGTATTGTTTTTATTAATAAGCTGTTTATTACTGCTGTTTTATTGTCTAAGAGATGAAATTCTTTGCGGGCACAAGCGAGAAGCTTGCGCTAGCGTGGGATATATCAAGGACGTCTGCCCTTGTGCTTGCAGCGGGATATATTACTCTAAAACTATTCTATTTTCATATTGTTTTTTTTGGCTATTTTTAAAAATAACGCTTCTTTGTTTTCTGATTTTAGCTGTTGGTACATCGCTCCCATAATTTGTTCGGAATCTTTTATATAACTCGAATTGTCATTAGTATAAATTCTATGTGCGATAAAAATATTATCTAATGCTTTTTCATATTCTTTCAATACAAAATAATTTTTTGCCGCTCCAAAATAGCCTTCTGCATTTTTAGGTCTAAATTTAATAAGTTTTTCATAATAACTTACTGCAGTTTTAAAATCAGATTTTAAAGTATAGACAACACCAATATTCATCAAAGCAAAATCTCCTTCAGGGAAAATTTCTAACGATTTTTTATAGTATTTTATCGCACTATCATAATCGCCAAGTTGCCTATAGCAAGCAGCCATATCATCATAGGCAAGCACGTAATTTTTATCCTTTCCTATTGCCATTTGAAAGCTTTTTATCGCTAAATCATATTTACTATCCATCATCATGTCTTTAGCAATACTATAATAGTTTTTTGCACTTTCAATTTCAGAGTCAGAGTAAAGTAATTCTTTTTGATCCTTGTTTCTTTTCTCTTTCAGCGCATCACAAGTTTTCGGTAAAAGTGCACTTACCTCTTTGATTATTTGAGTAATTCCTTCCACCGTATTGGCTTTTTCTCTAATTTTTTCATCTTTTTCCTCAAAAAACACTTTCGCGAATGAATTACCAATACATTCACTAAAATTTTTTTCACTTGGTTTATCATATTTAGCTAAACAATTGCAAGTCTCTGTTGCCGCTTTTTCTTCTAACGACTGTGAAGTAGACACATGGAAATTCAAAACAAATAATAATATTAGGGCAAGATTTTTTTTCATTATAAATTTATTGATTATGGTTTGCGTATTGGTTAAGTAAAAACAGCTCCATCTTGTCATTTCGACGAAGGAGAAATCTCCGCTCGCTATTTCTATATACTTGCTCTACTGTGTGGCCACAGATTCCAAATCTGCGCTAGCTTTTCAAGCCCAACAAAGCCTTAGCTGTTATGTGTTCCGTTTAATTTTCTTTACAAGTTGCTTTTCCACGTTATGAATTAAATATTCTTTGGAATTTATATTGTATGTTAAAATAAGCATATCGTTTTGGTCAACATAGTCTATTAAATATTTACCATTTTTGAATGTGCTATTGAAGCTCAAAACGGCGGTTATGCCCAGTTATTCTTGTTATTTAGTTGGTCTTGAAGTCGCTGTCGGTTTAACTTTATCTTCAAGAATTTCAATTACACTTTTCTTCAAGTCATCATATTTTAAGTTGTCGTTAAAGCCAATGTTGAATGTCGAATGTGTATCGCCTTTTGTTCGGCAGAGTAAATATTTTGACCCGCCTTGTTCTACAGAAATTGGAGAAAACTCTGTTTGGATTCTATATTCAATGTTGTCGTCCTGATTTACAACATAGAACAAATGTTTATTGTAAATGTCTTTTGAACCTTCTTCGTATCTTTCATATACTTGAATTAGCTTGTCATTCCATTTGAATTGATCGAAGCAAAACATATCTTTTAAATTGTCTTTAAGTAGCCCATTTTTGTACGCATCATATAGTTTGACTTTATATGGTTTTGCTTTATCATACTCTTTTCTATGATAATAGATTTGGATGAGTTTTGCATAAGAATGATAATCGGTTGGGTCTAATTGTAAAAGCTCAACAAAGGCAGGTTCTGCTTTGTCATAATTACCTTTTAAAGATTCAAGTAGTCCGATATTGAACAATGCGTTTATATATGAATTAGATTTATTGTCTATTTTTGATTTAGCTATATAATAGGCTTCTAATGCTTTGTCGTTATTTTTTTGGTCAGAATAGATTTGAGCAACAAATGAATATGGTCTGTCTTGGCAGTTCTTTTGTTCAGTTGCTTTTTTGTACGCTTCAAGAGCTAGGTCTAATTTTTCTAAATTATAGTAAGAGTCGCCAAGTCCGCTGTAAAATTCGGCATCGTCCGATTTTAAACTAATAGCTAATTGGAAAGATTTTACAGCTTCATCATACTTCTGCATATAGTTCAAAGTCGAAGCCTTTATATATAGTGGAGCAGGGTCTTTTGAATCTTTTTCGATTGAAAGATTCATAAATTTAAGACAATTGTTATCGTCTTCTCTCATATAGTAAGCTTGTCCAATATAATACAATGCTTTGGCGGTGTAATCCTTTGAATTAGAAGCGTTTTGTTCTATTATTTTGTCAAATTGCTTATTGTCGGACAAAGTTTTTAAATTTTCCGTTGTTTGGTCTTGAGCAAAAATTGTCAAGCTATAAATAGTCAGAATCAGTGATGATATAATATTCTTAACTTTCATTCGGTTCTTTTTTTTTTATAATTGGGCATAACGTTTCGCTGCTTTGAGATGGTGTGTGGTTCGTAACCTTTCAATTTTCGGCTTTGCAGAAAATAAGATGCGAAACGGTAATTCCACTAAATCACACATTATATCAAAACAGCTGTGTGTGCCCTGCATGAGCAGGAAGCAGATTGTAAATCGTTTGTTCTCGATTCGAAATTAGACTTTTTGGATTAGAAAACAAATGATACAGTCTGATATTTTTCCAGAGGGTGTAAGTCCCTTATGAGCGGATTGAAAACCCGAATCATTAGCACGTCGCAAGCTGGTTTACCGTGAGGTATGCAGTGAAGGCAGCGAAACGGCAAAAGTCTGTACCGACGAACAGAAATTGCATAAGAGGCATTTAGTAGGGGATAAGCGTCCACAGCAACGTAAAGTCCGAAGTTTACAAAAACCTATTAGATGTAGATGCAGCGGGAATAGACGGAAGGAAAGAGCTCTTACCGGGGGAGGTCTTGACAACCACGAGTTGGTTAGGTCAAGAAGTCAGCAGAAGTCATAGTACTTGTGGCAACGAGTTGCAAATAGAAACTGCATAGGTCTCACAATCAAGGAAGGACAGAACGCAAAAAGGTTCTTAATTTTCAACGGAATGGCGCAAGTCATAGCCCTGAGAAACAAGAACAGGTTAACCGATTAAAAACAACAAAATGATTGCACGAGCAGTACATCCTTACAATCTTCAAAAAGCATTGGAACACGTTATTGCCAATCGAGGCAGTGCGGGAGTTGATGGCTTGAAAACCCACCAACTCAAAGAGAGTTTTCCTAATCGAAAACCCCAATTGCTTGACGATATTGCAAAGGAAAACTACTTAACCCAACCCATTTTGGGCGTAGAAATCCCCAAAAGCAACGGCAAAGTCCGTCTTCTAGGAGTTCCTACCACTACCGACCGAGTGTTGCAACAAGCAGTATCGCAAGTGATAGCAACACTATTTGAACCCGAGTTTAGTAGCAATAGTTTTGGATTTCGTCCCAACAAGAATGCCCGACAAGCTGTTGGACAATCACGGGACTACATCCATCAAGGGTTGAACCACATTGTGGACATTGACCTCAAGAACTTCTTTGACGAAGTAGACCATTGTTTATTACTGAATTTAGTACATCGAAAAGTGAAATGCAAAACCACGATGCGACTCATTCGAAAATGGCTACGCGCGCCGATACAAATCAAAGGGAAACTACATAAAAGGCGAAAAGGAGTTCCACAAGGAAGTCCTTTGAGTCCGCTATTGTCGAATATTTTGCTCCACGAATTGGACAAAGAAATGACAAGACGCAAATACAAATTTGTACGTTATGCCGATGATTTTAGTATTTATTGCACGAGCCACAACGGGGCAAAAGCGACAGCACAAGCGCTTGTAAAATTCTTAAAAACAAAGCTCAAACTGACCATCAACGAGGAGAAAAGCGGGATTAAACGTCCCGTTCACTTCACTATTTTGGGATTCGGATTTGTGCCAACTTACAAGAAAGGAAGCAAGAACGATTATCAGTTGGTAGTGGCAGAAAAAGCGTGGAAGAAACTCAAAGAAAAGCTCAAAAGCATTAGCCGCAAAACCGCACCAGTCAAGCTAGAAGACCGTATTGCCAAGATAAACGAAATTCAACGAGGATGGTTAAACTATTTTCGAGGAACGAGTATCATGGGGAAATTACGGGATATAGATGGCTGGCTCAGAAACCGACTTCGGTACTGCATTTGGCACGATTGGAAGAAACCTGAACGGAAAAGGAAAAACCTCATACGATTAGGAATTGACCAAGACCACGCCTATGCATGGAGTCGAACTCGAAAAGGCGGTTGGGCAATTGCTCAGAGTCCAATCTTGGGGTCTACCATCACTTTGAAACGCTTAAAACAAAAAGGGTATCAATCATTGACTGATGCTTACATCTCATTTAATCCATCTCTTTGCGAACCGCCGAGTACGTGACCCGTACGCTCGGTGGTGTGAGAGGCGCACTCCGTTCCATTAGGGGCGGAGCCGTCTACTCAATTATGGGTTGGGCTTCTTTGTTCTACGTATTTTAGTTCGTGTAGTTTCATATCTTTGAATTTCTTCATTGAGATTTTTTGGTTCAGGTTTTATATAAGCGTACTTATCGCTGTGTGTATGACCTTCCATATATCTACAGCATTGAGCAAAACTATCTAATAATTCGTTTACCAATTCTTCATCAAAATAAACGCTTGATAAAGAATCAACACTAACTCGTTCATTATAACGCTGCACAACATTCTTGAAAAGATCATTAATGACTAAAACTTCATAACAAGTTCTCAATGCCGTGAAACCTGTTTTTACAAGAAATTCTCTTTGTGCTGGTGGGCAATCATCTTTATTTGAATCTGAGTAATATTTTTTAGCAGGTTCAGCGTTGCGATATTCCTTTTCATAAGATGGAGAATTTTTCAACCAAACTTGTCCAGGTTTACCAGCTCTATTTTCAATCCAATGACACAAAAAAGGAATTGTTTTTTCTTCTGAAAAGGTAATAAGATTTGAAACAAAAATCAAATCGTGTGTAAACACAATGACTTGTTTGTTTACTGATTCTCGAATAAGTCTGTAAGCAATATCTCTTTTCCTTCCATCGTCTAATGAATTTACAGGATCATCAAATATGATTCCTCTGTTAACTTCTGAAAGTTGCATTTCTGAAATAAAGTCAGCTAATGCAATTACTTTTTGCTCACCTTCACTTAAAATTGCAGCTGGATTTCTGCCTTTTAAAGTAAGTTGTCTGAAAGAAGTTCCTCCTGAACCTGTATGATTTACTTCAATTCCAAAATTTCCATTCAAGTATAAACACTCTTGGTTGAAAGTGTCAATATATTTTTGGTTAAAGTACTTCCCTGAAAGATATTTCTCCCACTCCGTTATACTTCTTTTAAATGAAATCCAACTTATTGTATTTGCTTTTAAAATCCATTGTTGAATTTCAATATAATCTGTCAATTTTTGAAAATGAGTGTTGAACTTTTCTTTATGATTAAGATATGTCTTTGTTCCTTGTAGTTTTGTTAGTTCAAGAATTTCCGTGTTTTCTTTGAGAACTTTAATTGACTCGCCAATTGCAGTAATAATTGCGTCATAAGCTGTAAGATTTATCTGAAACTCTACTCGTTTGTTTGCTTTTTTTGCTGTAATATCAGCAATAATATTTGCTGTTAGAGTTTTTAGTGTGTCAAGACTTTCTTTGAGTGAAGTTAAAACTTGGGGGTGATTTTCGGTTAGCCAACCGGTTAGAATATTGTTAACTGGAAATAAGTCAAAAGGTAATTTTTCAAAACCTGCTTTTATTTCATTCAGCGCATTCTGTGTTTGTGCTGCGTTTTGTTCAGCAATACTTTTAATAAATGTCCAATAGTTTTTTATTAAATTTTCTGCTTCCTCTGAAAGTGGTTGATGACAAAGTAAGCAATTATCCTTGCTTTCTGGATAAACGGATTCCCCTATCTTTTGCTGCTTGGCAAATTTTTCAGCAGCCACAATAAAATCTTTCCATTCAACAGTGCCTATGTTTGCAATTTTATCTGTTTTGAAACTCTCAATTCCCTCTGCTTTTGCAGTTGCTTCTTTTTCTATGCAGTCAGTTATTGAAGTCTGGACATAGGTTAAGTATGTATTGACAAAGTACGTATTGATTGCTACAATCGTTATTTTGGTTTCTTCTATATTTTTCGCAATGCTTTCAAGTTTTTGAATTTCTTTCTCTTTGTTTGTTGACGCCAAAAGAAGTTCATCATATTTTTTTTCAACTGCAGCTTTTTCTGTTTTGTTTTGCTCTGAAAATGGTATATGTTTATTTAATTCAGTAATGTTTGTTTGTGCAGTCAAGCTTTGAACTAAATTTTTAATTTCAGATTCTCCATCAAACCAAACAGCAAAATCATTAGGTGTTCGTTTACTTGTAATGTCCGAATTGAGTTTTATCTCTACTTTTTTAATTACTTCTGTAAAATCAGCAAAAAAACTTAATCCTGCTGGACGAAATTCAAACTCATTTTTGTGGTCAAGATGATGTCTTACACTCCCATTATCAAATACTGCATATTGTTCAAACTCGGTGTTAGTTGAGTGTGAAGGGTAATTTAGCGGAATATCTATACCTGCTGAATTAAAAATAAAGTTGGCAGAAACTGATTTGTGTCCACTCACTAAGTGAATGTTAGGTACTATTTCTTCAGGTGTTTTGGAATAAAAGACTTTTTTCAACAATCTCACATAGCCTGATTTACCAGAACCGTTCGCACCATAAATGATAGTTAGATTAGGACTGAAATCAATTACTTGATTCTCTGACAAAGCGTTTACACCTTCAATATTTTCAAGTTTGTTGAAAAGCAAATCAAGTTTTTAATCTCCTGAATTACCACCATTATAATTTATTGCAATTTCTGGTTTGGCTGTTGCTGGAATGAGAGTAAGTTCTTCAAGTAGATAAGAGTATGAGGTATTTAACTCAGCATCTGTTATAATATTACCTTTCAAAATCTTTTCCGCAAGATATTTAGCCCAATAAGGAAGCCCATCAGCAAATCCCTTGACTTCTGTTTCAAGTGTTACTACTTGCGTTTCTATTTCTGGCATTTCACTTAATTCTTCCATAATGTTAATTGCGTCGGTGTTATAGCCTTACCCATAACTAGTATATAACATAAAGTATATACCTCTTTTTATTAAATTCACTCTTTTGTTACGAAACAAAAATCCACAACAAAAAAAAATGCGTTGCATCTTCTTGTTGTGGATTAATTTTGTTTTTCGTGGTTTTCAAATGTAAGATTTTTTTGTCTAAAGTAAAGCGAGAGTTATTAACAACTTTATAGTATTTATGAGTTATAAAATATACTTAGTCCCTTTTTTAGCGATTAGTAGCATTCGATAATTGATATCGGTTTTATTTCATTTGTATTTTAATGTAAAAGCTCTTCCTTATTACGAAGCAGCGTCACAGAGAGAATCGCAGTACTTGTTGCTATACTCGTTTGATTGCTTCGGTATCCTCTAACCATTGCTCATATCCTAATAGGGATGAAAAATCTGTGAATTAGCGGTGTTTTTACTTTCGTTATTAGGAAACACATTCCTGATTTCTAGCCCTGATGGAAGCGGCATCCTCTTTATCCCGGCTTTTCGGGATGAAGAGATATAGCGGACAGCAGGAACTATCGCGTTTGAAGCCACAATTGCTCTGCTCCTAAATAGTATTTGGATGCTATTCTTTTGAAAATCATTTCTTTATGAAAACTAAATTTCCTCCCTATTATATATTATTCTTTAACTAAAATGTTTTTATTGTTGCTATTTTGACACAAATTCATTAAATTAGTGCATAATTCTTCCGTTTTTTAACAAACAAATAATAAACTTAATCTTATAGCATACTAGAATTATATTCCAATACCAGAAAATCATAAGTACTACCCACTAAAAATAAGTTAATGTATGAGTGAATATATTAAAATTAAACGGGGATTGAATCTCAAATTGATCGGTGAAGCTGCTAAGTCCCTATTGGAGCTGCCCATAGCCGAAATATTTGCTATAAAACCAAAAGATTTTGTGGGGCTAACGCCAAAATTAGTAGTTAAAGTGGGTGCGATCGTAGAAGCCGGAACTCCCCTATTTTATGATAAAAACAATAAAAATATTCAGTTTTGCTCGCCCGTTAGTGGTGAAGTAATTGAAATTCTTCGTGGCGAGAAAAGAGTCATTTTAGAAATAAAAATCCTTGCCGATAGGGAAGTAAAATACCGCTCCTTTCCTAAATCAAATCCCAGCCAACTTTCCAGAAACGAAATCATTGACCAACTATTGAATAGTGGTGTTTGGCCATTTATTCGCCAACGTCCTTATGGAACTATAGCGAATCCAAGTGAAAATCCAAAAGCCATCTTCATATCTGCCTTTGACACGAATCCATTAGCTCCTGATACTGATTTCATCCTATCAGGCAAGGAATCTCATTTTCAAACGGGAATTAATGCCTTGCAGCAATTAACGACTGGAAAAATACATTTAAACGTTCAAGCAAATACCGCCCCTACACCTGCTTTTAGTCAGGCTCAAAATGTACAAATCAATACGATATCTGGTCCTCATCCAGCAGGAAATGTTGGCGTGCAAATTCACCACATTGATCCTATTAACAAAGGAGAAGTTGTTTGGTACATCAATCCACAAGATGTAGTCATCATGGGAAAATTGTTTGACGAAGGACTACTTGATGCTACTAGAATCCTTGCAGTAACAGGTTCTCAGGTGAACAACCCTAAATATTATAAAACGATTGTAGGTTCGTCTATAAAAAATATTCTTACTGAAGTAGGGCTAAAAAAAGGGGACAACAGAATCATCAGTGGTTCTATTTTATCAGGTAGCCAAATTCCAGCTGACGGTTTTTTGGGTTTTTATGATTCCCAAATCACTGTAATTCCTGAAGGCAATGAATATGAGTTTATGGGTTGGCTAGCGCCCGGTTTTGATAAGTTTAGTGTATCCCGTACTTTTTTCTCTTGGTTGACCCCAAATAAAAAACACGATCTAAATACCAATTTACATGGTGAAGAACGTCCTTTTGTAATGACTGGACAATATGAAAAAGTTTTTCCTATGGATATTTACCCCGTGCAACTTTTAAAATCAATCTTAATTGAAGACATCGATATGATGGAAAAATTAGGAATATATGAAGTGGTAGAAGAAGATTTTGCGCTCTGCGAATTAGTTTGTACATCCAAAATAAAATCGCAAGAAATTATTCGTCATGGTCTAGCTATGGTACGAAAGGAGTTTAGTTAGTAGTTAAGGTTGTTGTTTTTTGATGCTAATTTTTCGTCAGTTCGAGTGATTCCGATTCGTCGGGATTGTATCGAGAACAAGGAAAATTTCATTAAAAAACGGTTCTCGATACATTTTTCGCTTCATTTCATTACGCAAAAAATACTCGAACTGACGTTTTAATCGTTCGATCTAATGAATCAATTAACAATACATAATATCCATACAATCTAATAGTTACCAAATTTAATCATTTAAAAAAATCTGAATTTGAAGCCACTTAGAAACTTACTGAACAATCTCAAACCGAATTTTGAAAAAGGGGGAAAACTGGAAAAATTATATCCCGCATTTGACGCGTTTGAAACCTTCCTTTTTGTACCCAATCATACTACAAAAAGCAAAGGCACACACGTACGCGATGCAATCGATTTGAAACGCACGATGATATTAGTGGTACTCTCGTTAGTTCCCTGTTTATTATTTGGGATGTGGAATATTGGTTACCAACACCACCACGCTTTAGGGATTGCGAATGTTCCTCTAATGGATAATTTTATTTTTGGAGCCATCAAAGTACTACCGTTAATCGTAGTTTCCTATGGAGCTGGATTGACCACGGAGTTCATCTTTGCTATTATTAGAAAACATACTATCAATGAAGGCTTTTTGGTTTCAGGAATGTTGATTCCGCTCATAATGCCCATCGATGTCCCCTTGTGGATGCTTGCTGTTGCGACGATTTTTGCCGTTATTATAGGTAAAGAAGTTTTTGGAGGTACAGGAATGAATATTTTAAATCCTGCGCTTACCGCCAGAGCGTTTCTATTTTTTGCTTATCCAAGTAAAATGTCAGGAAACGAAGTTTGGATAAACACAAGTACTGACAAAGGACAAGCCGTTGTTGATGCCTATAGTGGCGCAACTCCATTAGGCGATGCTGCAGCAGGTTTTGCTGATAAAATTCCGAGCATGATGGAATCCTTTATAGGTGTCATTCCTGGTTCTGTAGGGGAAACATCTACGCTTGCTTGCTTGATTGGCGCTGGTGTTTTATTATATACCGGAATTGGCAGTTGGCGCATTATGGCCTCTGTTTTTGCAGGTGGATTTTTGATGGCTGTAATCTTTAATTTATTTGGATTGAATACCTTAATGCAAATCAGCCCACTACATCATTTAGTATTAGGCGGTTTTGCCTTTGGCGCTATTTTTATGGCCACCGATCCTGTGAGTGCAACACAAACGAATACCGGAAAATACATCTATGGTTTTTTAATAGGACTGCTAGCGATTCTCTTTCGAGTTTTTAACCCCGCTTACCCTGAAGGAATGATGTTAGCGATTTTATTTATGAATGTAATGGCGCCTTTAATAGACCATTATGTCATAGAAGCTAATATCAAAAGAAGACTAAAAAGAGCTACTCCAATACACAATCAAAATGGATAAAGACAGTAACAAAGCCACATTTATTTTTTCCTCCGTTATGGTGGTAGTCATTGCCGTACTACTATCAGTAACCGCCATACAACTTGCTCCTTACCAGGAGAAGAATGTTAGGATAGAAAAAATGAAAAACATTCTAACTAGTGTTTCGATTCCTACTGAAACCACGGAGACTGAAACTGCCTTTAATAAATACATTACGGAACAAATTGTATTAAATAATAAAGGCGAGCAAGTAACAGGCAGTGTTACTGCATTTGACATTGACCTTAAAAAGGAATTAGATAAAGTTAAAACAGGAAAAGAAAATGAGCAGTTGTTTCCGCTCTTCATTTGCAATAAAGAGGGAAAATCATTTTACATTATTCCTATACGAGGAAAAGGATTGTGGGGACCCATATGGGGCTTCATTTCTCTGAAAAGTGATATGAACACGATTTATGGAGTCAGTTTTGGTCACAAAAGTGAAACCCCTGGCCTTGGTGCCGAGATTGAAACTCAAAAATTTCAGCAGCAATTTGTTGGGAAGCAAATATTTGATGAATCAGGCCATTTTGTTTCGGTTACCGCAATTAAAGGAGGTGCAAAACCGACTGACATGCATGGTGTTGATGCTATTTCGGGAGCCACAATAACGAGTAAAGGCGTATCAGAAATGTTTGAACGAACCTTAAATAATTACATTCCCTATTTTAAAAAACAGGAAGCAATAGCATCTACAAACTAAAATAACAGGATATGAGCAAAGAAACAATCGCAGTTCCTGCAAAACCTAAAAAAGCAAAAGAGCCTTTATTTTCGCCAAAAAATAAAAGACTTTTATACGACCCGTTAAATGATAACAACCCCATCACCGTTCAGGTATTGGGGATCTGCTCCGCATTGGCGGTTACCGTAAAAATGAAACCATCCATTGTGATGGCGCTCGCGGTAATCGTAGTTTGCGCCTTTTCGAATGTTATTATTTCATTTATTCGAAATATTATCCCCAATCGGATTCGGATTATCGTTCAATTAACGGTGGTTGCAGCCATGGTAATTTTGGTTGACCAATTTTTAAAGGCTTTTGTATTTGATGTAAGTAAGCAGTTATCTGTTTTTGTTGGATTAATCATTACGAATTGCATTATCATGGGACGTTTGGAAGCCTTTGCCATGGCTAACAAACCTTGGCCTTCTTTTTTAGATGGGATTGGTAACGGTTTTGGCTATGGTTTGATTTTGGTAATCGTTTCTATGATTCGGGAACTATTTGGTTCAGGAGAACTAATGGGCTATCGCATCATTCCAGAATCCATTTATAAATTAGGGTATTTTAACAACAGCCTTGTTATCATGCCACCTATGGCGCTAATCATTGTCGGGATTCTCATCTGGATTCAAAGAAGCCGAAATCAAAAATTAATAGAATCGAAATAGTACCATTTAGGAATTATAATTAGACTAATAATCATCTAGTACAATGCCAGTATAGTTTGAAAACAGTCCTTCATTTAGGACTATATTGAAAACATAATCGGTATAATTTTTAACAAACACGATTTAAACATTTCATCATGGAACACATCAATATATTTATAAAAGCGGTTTTTATTGAGAACATGATATTTGCCTATTTTCTGGGCATGTGTTCCTATTTGGCCATTTCTAAAACCGTAAAAAGTGCTGTAGGACTAGGACTTGCAGTGACTTTTGTCTTATCTATCTCGGTTCCGGTTTGTTATCTATTAGAGAAATATGTCTTAAAAGCGGGCGCCTTACAGTGGTTATCTCCCGACTTTGAAACCGTCGATCTTAGTTTTTTAAGTTTTATTATGTTTATTGCTACAATTGCCTCTATAGTACAATTAGTAGAGATGATTGTTGAAAAATATGCGCCAGCATTATACACTTCCTTGGGGATATTCTTGCCGCTAATTGCGGTAAACTGCTCTATACTGGGAGGGGCGTTATTTATGCAAGAAAGAGAATACGCCACCATAGCTGAAGCAACTGTTTTTGCCTTTGGTTCTGGTGTGGGATGGTTTCTAGCCATAGTCGCTTTATCTGCTATTCGAGAAAAATTACGATATTCTAATGTTCCCGGCCCTTTGAGAGGTTTAGGGATTACGTTTATTTTAACTGGATTAATGGCTATTGCATTTATGAGCTTTATGGGGATTTCGTTATAAATCTATAATCAAATTGAAAATGATAATATTAGGTATTAATAGCACAACAATAATCAGTAGCGTAATTGTATTTTTACTCTTCAATTCGCTGCTTGTCTATATAATTCTGTATGCCAAATCAAAGCTTACTCCTTCAGGATTAGTCAAGATAGTCATAAACAAAGAGGATGTGCTCGAAACTGAAGCAGGTTCAACACTACTTTCCACGTTGTCCAATAGAAAAATATTTTTGCCGTCAGCCTGCGGTGGCGGTGGTACTTGCGGCATGTGTAAATGCCAAATATTATCAGGTGGTGGTCAAATCCTTCCTACTGAAACGCCTTATTTTTCAAGAAAAGAACAACAAGACAATTGGCGATTAGGTTGCCAAGTAAAAGTGAAGGAGGATATGGAAATTGTCATTCCTGCTAGCGTACTAGGCATTAAAAAATGGGAATGTGAAGTGGTTTCAAATGACAATGTCGCTACCTACATCAAAGAATTTGTGGTCAAATTACCCGAAGGGGAATTTTTAGATTTTCAGTCAGGTTGCTATATTCAAATTGACGTTCCTGAATGCGAAGTGGATTTTAAAAATGATTTATACAAAATTGATGATCGTTTCAAAGATGATTATGACAAATTTGGTATTTGGAATCTAAAAATGAAAAATCCAGAATCTATTTTTAGAGCTTATTCCATGGCAAACCATCCTGCGGAAGGGAATATCATTATGCTCAACATTCGACTTGCAACTCCCCCGTTTGACCGTAAAGCAGGTGGTTTTATGAAATTAAATCCTGGAATTGCGTCTTCCTTTGTTTTTTCTCGAAAACCAGGTGACAAAGTTACTATTGCCGGACCTTTTGGAGATTTTCATATCAAGCCTACACAAAGAGAAATGATTTATATCGGCGGAGGAGCAGGAATGGCTCCGCTACGCTCCCATTTATTCCATCTTTTTCATACCGTAAAAGAAAGAAACAGAAAAGTGAGTTTTTGGTACGGAGGAAGATCTTCGAGAGAGGTTTTTTATACCGAGGAATTTAATAAAATTGACAAAGAATTTCCCAATTTCGATTACAACGTCGCACTATCCGAACCTCTACCTGAAGACAATTGGACGGGGGATACCGGTTTTATTCATAATGTATTGTTTGAAAATTATTTGAAACACCATGAAGCTCCAGAAGATATTGAATATTATATTTGTGGTCCACCCATGATGAATGCGGCCGTATTTAAAATGCTCGACGAACTAGGAGTTCCAGAAGAGAATATTGCATTTGATGATTTTGGAGGTTAAAATTAATTTTATGAAAAAAATACTATTCCCTCTTTTCACCACGCTAATAATACTAACGAGTTGTGCTTCCCCTAAAAAAGAAATCATAAAGCTCGAAGGAAATGCACAAGGAACTAGCTACCATATTACTTATCTGTCTGACGATGGCATTCTTTATAAAAAGGAAATAGATTCTCTGCTACACGATATTGACGGATCGATGTCAACATGGATTCCAAATTCGATTATTTCGAGAATAAACAACAATGAAAAAATGTTATTGTCGATGATTATTTCAAGACGGTTTTTAACAAATCTGTTGCAATATCTGAAAAAACAGAAGGGAATTTTGACATTACAGTGGGCCCATTGGTAAACGCATGGGGTTTTGGACCAACAACAAAAAATACTTTGAGCAAAACCCAAGTGGATAGTTTACTACAATTGGTCAATTATAAAAAGGTGATTTTAAAGGATAACCAAATCGTAAAAGTAAATCCGGAGATTAAAATAGATTTCAATGCCATTGCGCAAGGTTATTCTGTCGATGTATTAGCGGATTTTTTGGAAAGAAAAGGAATAAACAATTATTTAGTCGAATTAGGTGGCGAGATTAAAGCCAAAGGAAAAAAAGAAAATGAAGAATGGAAAGTAGGTATTGACCAACCGACTGAAGAGAAATCACCTGAAAGAAAACTAGAAGCAATTATAAGTCTAAAAAATAGAGCATTAGCCACTTCGGGTAATTACCGGAAATTTTATATTGAGGGAAATCAAAAACTGTCTCACATCATTGATCCTAAAACGGGTTATCCTGCAAAACATAATTTACTTAGCACCACAGTAATTGCCGATGATGGAATTACCGCTGACGCTTATGCCACAGCTTTCATGGTGATGGGAATTAAAAAAATCGATTGCTTTTTTAGAAAAAAAACGAAAACTTAAAATTGGAAGTTTATTTTATTTATGACGAAAACGGAAAATGGAAAAGTTATACTTCTAATAGTTTAAAAACAGCGATAAAAGAATTGTATTAAGATTTACATTTTTCCTGCGGTTTAGCGCCACAAATACCACATGCCTCCCCTTCTCCTTGTACTAATGGATTATTACTACTGCAAGTACCTGAAAAGCGTCCGTTTTTTTTCACTAGGATTTTGATGGCAATACCTGCCATTCCTAATGCTAAAAGTAGAATAGAAAGAATAATAGTTGCCATAAAGCATTTCGCTAAGTTAGAATGATTTTAGTACCAATTATGCTTTAGTACCGTGGATATAGGAATCTAAATGATCAATCGTATTTTTTTGTAATTCAATGATTGATTTTACCACATCACCAATAGAAATAATTCCAACTACTTTCTCATCTAACAAAACAGGTAAATGTCTCACTCTTTTATTGGTAATTAAATCCATACAATAATCTAGATCATCCGTTGGTTTTACACTAACAATTTCTTTATCCATGATTTCATGAACATAGGTATCCTTTGAAGCTTTATTCTTCAAAACAATTTTTCGAGCATAATCTCTTTCAGATAATATACCTTTCAAAATATTATCTTCAATTACCAGAACAGCACCAACATTTTTTTCTCCCATTATTCTCAAAGCTTCATAAACTGTAATGGTAGAAAGTATGGAGTGGACTTCATTTCCTTTTTCGTTTAATATTTGATTGACATTCATACTAAATTAATTTACGTTAAGCATAAATTTAAGTAAAAAATAAGCGCTATGCTATAAAATAAGCTTAATATTTTGTGTTAATCGCAATATTTTGCTTCAAAAAATGACTGGAAATAATTCAATTAGATTGTTTATTAAATCCTAACAGGGAGAGTAAACAGTCCTTTATTCATAAAAACACGTTAGACTTCAAATACATACTTAATGGCTTTTTTATTAATTAACAGAAGTATGTTGCTCTATTTTATGTCGTCATTTATGTTCATTAATCGTCTTATGAGATGCATTAGCTTGAGGGATAAAAGTAGAAATTCCTTATTGTTTTTCTACGAAATGATGAAAAGTGCAACGTTTCGAAAACTAGCGGAAAGCTCTAACTATAAGACTGGGAATGAAAGTCAAGACGCACCATGAACGGCAGTAATCTGTGTTCAGATTATAGTCATTTTGAGTTCTCCCCATTTACCTTCTTTTATTTACCGCCGACGCTATCATTCCAATGAAATTGACGATCTCATATAAGAGAAGCTATTCTGTTTTTACCCGGTTAAAAGGTAATAATGCAAAAACTACATACGTACATCGTATTGTTACCTAATTATATTTTAAAAAAGATATCCGATATAAATAAAAATTATGTCGAATTGCCAATAAAACCATTCCACATGCGTTTAAAACATTAATTAATAAGGAGTTAACTTTATAATGTATAGGTTAAAGTGTGGAGATTTAAGGTTAGATGTTGAAGGTTTGAGATTAGAGGTTTGAGTGTGGAGCTTTTAAATCTTATGGTTCCTCTTCTCTCCCAATTCTTTACTCTTTATTATTTGCTCTTTATTTTACATTCTTGCTATCATGCTTAACTAATTTTATCAAGAAAATTTATCATAATATTAGGAAATTAGCGGCTCAAAAAGATGTAATTTGGCGCTACAATTTAGAATATTTGAACACTTTTTATAAAATATATGGATAAGATAAAAATACTTTGGGTAGACGATGAAATCGATTATTTAAAACCTCACATATTGTTCCTGGAAAAGAAAAATTACAGTGTCACGACCTGCAACAATGGCCGCGATGCGATCGATATATTTGAAAACGAGAATTTTGATATTGTTTTCCTTGACGAAAATATGCCCGGAATGAGCGGCCTCGAAACCCTCTCTGAAATGAAAGAGAAAAAATCAGCCGTTCCCATGATTATGATTACCAAAAGTGAGGAAGAATACATCATGGAGGAAGCGATAGGTTCTAAAATTGCCGATTACCTAATCAAACCGGTGAATCCAAATCAGATTTTATTGAGCCTGAAAAAGAACTTGGATCACTCACGCCTGATTTCGCAAAAAACCACGTTGGATTACCAAAAAGAGTTTCGCAAAATCTCCATGGAAATGGCGATGGTTAATTCTTATGAAGACTGGGTGGAGCTGTAACAAAAAATTGATTTTTTGGGAACTCAATCTGGAGAATATCAACGACCATCAGATGATTGAAATTTTGGAATCCCAAAAAGCGGAAGCCAATTCGCAGTTTGGAAAATTCATTGAACGCAATTATGAGGACTGGTTTTTACCAAAAGCAGACAAACCCGTGCAATCTCATACTTTATTCCGAGAATTAGTGGTGCCGGAAATCGTAAAAAAAGACAAACCTATTTTGTTCGTTGTTATCGATAATTTACGTTACGACCAATGGAAAACTTTTGAGAGTGAAGTATCCAACTATTATAAACTGGAAAAAGAGGTTCCTTACTTCTCTATTCTTCCTACTGCAACCCAATATGCCAGAAACGCTATTTTCTCTGGTTTGACACCCTTGGAAATGGAAAAACAGTTTCCTCAATATTGGAAAAATGATCCCGAAGAAGGTGGTAAAAATCTATATGAAGCGGAATTTTTATCGGCACAATTGAAACGCTTAGGATTGAACATCAAAGAGGATTATTTCAAAATCACCAATTTGGCTGCTGGTAAAAAACTGGTAGAGAATTTCAAAGGATTGCGAGACAATGATCTGGTGACAGTAGTGTATAATTTTGTAGACATGTTATCCCATGCCAAAACCGAAATGGACGTGGTTAAAGAACTCGCTTCCGATGATAAAGCGTATCGCTCATTGACCTTGAGCTGGTTTAGGAACTCTCCGCTGCTGGAAATCATCCAACAAGCACAAAAAATGGGTTTTAAATTGATATTAACTACAGATCACGGAACTATAAATAGTAAAAAATCCGTCGAAAGTCGTTGGAGATAAAAATACCAGCTTAAATTTGCGCTACAAAACGGGGCGTAGCCTAACATATGAGTACAAAGATGTCTATGCCGTTAAAGAACCGAAAAAAATAGGCTTGCCTGCTATAAATATGAGTAGTTCTTATATTTTTGCAAAAAACGATTTGTTTCTAGCTTATGTAAACAACTTCAATCATTATGTGAGTTATTACAGAAATACCTATCAGCACGGTGGTATTTCATTGGAAGAAATGATTATACCGTTTTTGATTTTTAATCCAAAATAAGAATACAGTCTTTAGTCCTAAGTCACTAGATTTAGCGACTAAGTACTCTAAACTTAAACACTAAGAATTATGCCCATGAAAATTATATTTTCATTAGATGAAATAGAAAATACAGCACGTGAAATTGTTGCTAAAAACCCCAATAAGGTAATCCTTTTTTTCGGAGATATGGGTGCCGGAAAAACTACTTTAATCAAACAGTTAGCCAAAGAACTGGGGGTCAAGGAAGCTACAAGTAGTCCAACCTTTTCTTTAGTTAATGAATATCAAACTCTTGATAATAAAATACTTTATCATTTTGATTTTTATAGGATAAAAAAGGAAAGTGAAGCATTAGACATGGGAGTAGATGAATATCTCTATTCTGGAAACTGGTGTTTTATTGAGTGGGCAGAAAACATACCCAACCTGATTCCCGATTCCCATTCCGTTATTACCATCAAGGAACTGGCTGACGGCAAACGTTTATTAGAATTAAGTTAAATAATCAAGTATCATGAATGCAGAACATACGGTTGTAATCATCCCTTTCTCCTCTGATTTAAAGGAACCGATAAAAACGTTAAACGTAGAATGGCTCAGTAAGTATTTTAAAATCGAACCCAAAGACGAGCTGGTCCTTTCTAATCCGCAAGAAGAAATCATCGATAAAGGAGGAATGATATTTTATGCCAAATACAAGGATACCATTGTAGGGACCGTGTCCTTAATTAAAATGAACAAGACCGAATTCGAATTAAGCAAAATGGCAGTTACCGATGGTTTTCAAGGCTTTGGAATAGGCAGAAAAATGATGGAGCACTGCATTAAAGTGGCCGAAAAAAACCACATCAAAAAATTATTATCTACTCCAACAGAAGGCTGATTCCCGCTATTTCTTTGTATAAAAAGTTTGGTTTTGAGGAAATCCCTTTAGAAGAGGGAATTTACGAAAGAGCTGATATTAAAATGGAAAAATTAATTCAGTAAGTATAAATCGTTCTTTTTCGAATATTTATACCTCTTGAAAGCCTTTTTTTTTAATCTTTTTGCTTAATTTTACCCTTAATAATTACTTTATCAATGTCAATAGCAATAACTCCTTTCACTAAACAACAGTTATTACCACAGGAAGAAAAACTACGAGGTAGCCAGAAGAAAAAGACGATCTTTTTATCGGTATTCCAAAAGAAACCAGTTATCAAGAACGCCGTATTTGCCTGACTCCGGATGCTGTTAACTCGCTGTCTTTTAACGGACATCGTGTGATGATAGAATCAGGAGCTGGTGAAAGTTCCAGTTATTCTGACAAGGAATATAGTGACGCTGGTGCCGAAGTGACAAAAGATACCGCTAAAGTATTTGGCTGTCCCATGATTTTGAAAGTAGGTCCTCCTACCCTTGCCGAGATCGCCATGATGAACAACCAGACCATTGTTATCTCATCGATTCAATTAAAAACGATGAAGAAAAGTTACTTTGAAGCCTTAAGCAAGAAAAAAATAACTGCTTTAGCATTTGAGTACATAAAAGACGAAGACGGCAGTTACCCTGCAGTAAGATCGTCCAGTGAAATTGCAGGAACTGCCTCGATATTAATTGCGGCTGAACTGATGATTACCAATGAATTTGGAAAAGGGCTGCTATTTGGAAACATAACCGGGGTTCCTCCCACAGATGTGGTAATTCTAGGTGCTGGAACAGTAGGAGAATTTGCCGCTAAAACTGCTATTGGACTAGGAGCCAGCGTAAAAGTTTTTGACAACTCCATCACTAAACTACGTCGATTGCAAAACAGCTTGAATCAACGAATTTTTACTTCCACCATACAGTCCAAATCTTTACTGAAAGCATTAAGACGTTGTGATGTAGCCATTGGAGCGATGACTGGTATAGAACGTTGCCCAGTGGTCGTTACCGAAACTATGGTGGAACACATGAAAGGCGGCGCCGTAATCGTCGATGTCAGCATCGATACCGGAGGCTGCTTTGAAACCTCAGAAGTTACATCCCATGAAAAGCCAACTTTTATCAAAAGTAATGTAGTGCATTATTGTGTTCCCAATATTCCTTCCCGTTATTCGAAAACAGCCTCGCTTGCCATTAGCAATATTATTTCTCCCTTTTTGATGCAAATCGCTGCCGATGGCGGCCTTGAAAGCGCTATCCGCTGTGACGCGGGATTGAAGCATGGAGTCTATTTTTACCACGGGATCCTAACGAATAAAGTCATTGGGGATTGGTTTGATTTGCCCAACAACGACATCAATTTAATTGTGTTTTAAATAAACTTTCCTTTACCTTTGCAATAAAAATAATTCATGAAATTTTTCCATCGTTTCGCCTACTATTTAGTGGGATTAGTCATAGGTATATTTTTCGTTTCTCTGATATTTAGCGGAAAAGATACCCGTTGCAATTACTTTCCAAATGCCCGAGTTTTAAATGATATCAGAAATAAACCTTTTGACTATTCTGAAAAAGCATCTAAAGTTTTAGCAGAAAAGTGGATTGACACCATCGACATTAAAAACACATTAGAGTTTGGAGATGTTGATTTTGACAATAGCAACACCGAATTCCGTAAAGCTAAATTATTTGTAATTGAAGGTAAGACTACTAAAAATCAAGCAATCATATTAAAAATTAGCAACCGCGAAGACAAAGCTACTCTGGA
>NZ_AJXL01000031.1 GCF_000264055.1 Flavobacterium sp. ACAM 123
TTTATATTATTTTTTTGTGAAATTAAAATGAATTTTTATCTTGAATTCGTGTTAATTCGTGTAATTCGCGTCGTTTTTTTATTACTCTCAAAAGTTACATTAATTTTATCTGTGCTAATCAGCTGAAATCTGTTTAATAAACCTGCTACTTATTTTATTGGTAGAAGTAACGGACTATCATAATAATAAATCCTAATAAAACTTCTATCCTATTAATTAGCCTACATTTATTAGTTTAATTAAATCTGTTTCTGTAATAATCGGAATATTTAACTTGCCAGCCTTTTCTAGTTTAGCAGGGCCCATATTGTCTCCCGCCACGACATAACTAGTCTTTGCAGAAATCGAGCTCCCTATTTTGCCTCCATTGTCTTCAATTAGCTTTTTCAATTCATCTCTAGAAAACTGCTCAAAAACACCCGACACTACAACTATTTTTCCCGCAAGTTTAATAGTGGCATTGGGATTTATGTTTTCAATAATTTCTAATTGTAATCCATAATTTTTCAACCGCTCAATAATTATTTTATTTTCTTCCTTATCAAAAAATTCAAGAACACTTTTAGCAATTTTTTCGCCTATTTCATCAACTAAAATCAAATCGGTCAAGGTTGCCTGACTTAATGCATCAATATTTTTATAATGCTTAGCTAATTTTTTAGCTACGGTCTCTCCTACATATCTTATTCCCAGAGCGTATAAAACACGTTCGAATGGTATACTTTTTGAATTCTCCACCCCTTTCACCAAGTTATCAGCAGATTTTTGTGCCATTCGTTCTAATGGAAGGATTTGCTCTACCGTCACTTCATATAAATCGGCATAATTGTGTGCCAGACCATTGTTGAATAGTAAGGCAACTGTTTCTCCGCCGAGTCCTTCAATATCCATTGCTTTCCTCGAAATAAAATGTTGAATCCTTCCAATGATTTGTGGAGGACATCCATAAAAATTAGGACAATAGTGATTGACTTCCCCTTCATATCTAACTAATTCCGTACTGCATTCTGGACAATGCGTAATGTAGTTTGTCCGTTCTGCATTTTCAAGGCGCTTGCTTAAATCTACAGCAATGATTTTAGGAATAATCTCTCCTCCTTTTTCCACAAATACAATGTCTCCTATACGAACATCTAATTTTTCAATTTGGTCTGCATTATATAAAGAAGCTCTTTTCACGATAGTCCCTGCTAATTGCACCGGCTCTAAATTAGCAACTGGCGTAATTGCACCCGTTCTTCCTACTTGATAAGAAATAGAATTTAACGTAGTTGAAACTTGTTCTGACTTGAACTTGTATGCCATTGCCCAACGCGGAGATTTAGCAGTATAGCCCAATTCATCTTGATATTGAAAATGATTTACTTTTACCACTACCCCGTCCGTTTCATATGGCAAATCGTGTCTGTGTGCATCCCAATAATCGATGTACTGAAAAACTTCCTCTAAATTATCAGCCAGCGTCGCTTCCTTGGGTACTTTAAAGCCCCATTTCCTAGCGCTTTTCAAGCCATCAAATTGAGTAGTAAAAGGAAGGTTGTTTCCAATTAAAAAATACAATAGACAATCTAATGGTCTTTTAGCAACTTCGGAACTATCTTGTAATTTTAAACTTCCTGAGGCGGTATTCCTTGGATTGGAATAAGGTGCTTCTCCAACTTCAATTAAGTCCTGATTCATTTTTTCGAATCCGGCAAAAGGCAAAACTATTTCTCCCCGTATATCAAATTTATCAGGAAAATCGCCTTTTAATTGTAACGGTACCGACTTAATTGTTTTGATATTATTAGTAACGTCATCCCCTTGAAATCCGTCTCCCCTGGTAACGGCTCTTTTTAGTTTTCCGTTCTCATAAGTAATGCTGATAGATGCCCCGTCGTATTTTAATTCGCAGGTATACTCTAATGGAACGTCACCCAATACTTTCTGCACGCGCTTTTCCCAATCGATTAAGTCTTCTTTAGAATAAGAATTATCTAAAGAATACATTCTGTATTCATGAGGGACCGTTTTGAAATTTTTAGTAATTGTACCTCCCACGCGCAGCGAAGGGGAACTTTCATCAAAATATTCAGGATGTTTTTTTTCTAAGTCTTGTAGCTGTTTTAGTTTCAGATCAAATTCATAATCCGATATGGAGGGGCTGTCCAAAACATAATAATTATAGTTGTGTTTGCTTAATTCGTCCCTTAATTTTTGAATCGTATTTTGAACATCCATAGAAAAAAAATTGGCTATTATAGTATTTGAAAATCGCATACTAAAATAGCCAATTTAAAACAAATATCAAGAATAATTATCCCTCAATAATTGAATTTATTTGCTTGTATAATTGTCCGTCACTTAAAAACGCACCCTGCTGTATCAAAGCAAAAAGGGACGTGTTGCGTTCTTCCGTAAACTCCTTTTTACCCACTTTCATCTCAATTGTATCCGTAAACATATTATCACTAAGCCATTGCAATCCTTCTTTAGTTAAAAAGTCAACGTCAGTCATCAATGATTTTAGAACGATAGACCGCACATGAGTATCGAAACTCTGGAAAAGAAAGATATGGTTTTTTGAAAAATGTTCTAAATATTCAGCTCTTGTTAAAACTCCTTCCCAAACTAGATCAGAAAAAACATCTAATTCCTGTTCAGCAACTTCCGGTTTGTCCGCTTTGATTGTATCCCATTCCGCTTTATCAATTGTTTGAGTTGCTAAAAAAGTACTAAACTCTTGTGTTAGCTCCTCAAATTGTTCTTTTGTTAATCTTGTATACTTCATAATGAAATTTAATAATTTATGCTTTGAAATAGTGATTTAAAAAATATAATTTTGATTTATAAGTCCAATTACTTTGGAGTTTGCAAATTTAGAATTAATAAACAAAAAAGTCCTTCTTTTCAAGAGGCTTTTTTATAAAATATTTAGAACAGATTAGAATATATATCTAATTCCAAACTGCGCTTGCCATCTTGACAATAAACTGGCATCGTAGGTGAATGTTTTAGTTTGCTCTCCGCTAAAGGTGTAGCTTGGTATTTTTGTTGCTTGATCAACA
This sequence comes from Flavobacterium sp. ACAM 123, assembly GCF_000264055.1. GTDB lineage: Bacteria > Bacteroidota > Bacteroidia > Flavobacteriales > Flavobacteriaceae > Flavobacterium. The sequence goes on from NZ_AJXL01000031.1 coordinate 3,048, forward strand.
GAAACTCCAATTGGCTGTACACTATTAGGGATTTGAACTAATCCCCAATCAGAATTAATAAGGTTCCCTACATTTAATACATCTACGCTAAATTGGATTGTATTGGTTTTGTTACCTGAAACTTTAAAGTTATAATCTTGCATAAATTTCATGTCCCATTTTCCTCTCCATGGAGATAAAGCACCATAACGTTCTGCATACTGACCTCTTCTTCCACTCATGTAATCGTCTTGGCTTATGAATCTATCAAATGCCGCAGCTTGTCCAGCAACAGGAAAGTTCATAGTACTAATTTGAGCAGTTGTAGGTATGAATATTAAATCATTTCCAGACGCTCCATCATTATTAATGTCTCCACCATAAGTATAATTGAAACGACCGCCTTGAGCATATTCGAAGAAAGTAGAAATAGTGGTTGACCATTTATCATTACCATATCTCCATTTTTTTGAAGCTACACCTATGAAACGATTTCTATCACCATATTTAGAATTAGATAAAGTGGCATCATTTACATTTCCTAAAGCAGGATTAAAAGCAAAGGCATCACCAGCAATTTCAGCTTCAATACTATTTACATCTAACGATTTTAAATAGTTATAACCCAAGCTCGCAAACAAACCATTATCAAAATTCTTTTGTATTTTAATAGAGGTATTAAATGCACTTCCTTTATTTGTGTTAGTCAATACATATCCATTTGTAGCTGCCGGAAAACCATAATCAGTCCAAGTACCTTGGTCATTAGCACCGTAAATAGCTCTGCTATCAGCACCAACTAATTGGCTCGTTGGTTTCTTTAAACCCCAATTTTGAACTTGAACTCCATTTAAGTCTTTATTGAACGAGGCATCTACTGTTACAATGTAGTTGTTACTGAATTTGTGATCGTATCCTAAACTTGTTCTCCAAACCTGTGGAAATTTAAAATCTGGATTTACTACTTGGTAGAAAAAAGGATCTGAACCACCTACTTGATTTCCAATCCATACGAAAGGAAGTCTACCGGTAAAGATACCAGTACCTCCACGAAGTTGTTTTGTTTTGTCTCCTGTGATATCCCAATTAAAACCAGCTCGTGGTGACCAAAGAATGTTGTTATTTGGCATTTTTGTAGAATCAAAATTAACTACACTACCATCTTTAGGATTGTAATAATCAATATTTGGCAAATATCCTTCTGAATTTTCAGTATCAATAAATTTTTGTGCTAAATCTGAAGTATTAAAATACAAAGGCTTATCAGCTCTCAATCCGTATATCAATTTGAAATTATCATTAATATTCCATTCATCCTGCACGTAAAGTGCAACTTGACCAACGTTTAGTTCAGCTAAGTTCCACCCACCATCTACACCGTCAGGTAAAGCATTTTTAGTGTTAAAAGTGTTTTGCGCATCTGCAATTGCTTGCTCATAATAACCATTTGCAATATTAGCGTCAAATCCAGCCAAATCAGTACTCCCGAAAACGTCAAAACCATAACCTTTTAGATTAAATGAGTTTTTAAACATAAATTTTTCGAATGAAAACCCTGCTGTATAAGTGTGATTTCCTTTTACTATATTTAAATTATCAGTAATCTGAATTACTTTTTGATCCAGTTTATTATTAATAGAGAAAGGCTCATGACCAGCAATAATATAAGGAGAACCCGCTTTTGTAATATTTATTACTGGGGCTGGTGAAGAAAATGGTTTTCTGTAGTCATCAAAATGAGTATAACCAGCTTGTAATTTATTCGTAACCACTTCACTAAATTTTGAGTTTAACTCTACTAAGAACGAACTGATTTTATTATTGATTTGGTATCCCGAATTTGCGAATTGCAAGGTATTCGCATCAGGACCTCTACGAATAAGAGCCGTAGGATGCGCAGGCTTATCTTTTGAAGCATCAAGGAAATTGTAAATTACAGCCAATTTATGATTGTCATTGATATTCCAGTCAAATTTAACAATCCCCTTGGTTGAATTAGAATTGTGTGTAAACCCTTGGTATGCTCCTGTATTGTATCCTAAATTGCCTAATTCAGTAGAAACATGCATTAAGTCAGTGGCTAAAACTCTGGATTCATTTACACCTGTTTTACCATTCCCGTCGTTAGCAACAAAATTCGAACCTGAATCACTTCTTTTGTCAATTTCAAAATTGGCAAAAAAGAATAATTTATTTTTGACAATTGGACCTCCAATACTCACACCTGCCTGAGTTTGTTCTAATGAAGGAACAAAAATTTTTTCTCCTTTAATTTTACTACCAGTTAAATCTTGATTTCTGAAAAAAGCATAAGTCGTACCGTGAAATTCATTTGTCCCTGATTTTGTAACCGCGTTAACAGAAGCTCCGGTAAATCCAGACAATGTTACATCATACGGCGCGGTAGCTACTTGGATTTGCTCAATTGCATCTAAAGAAATAGGTTGTGAACCCGTTTGCCCTCCAGGAGTTGCGGCATCTAATCCAAAAGGATTATTGAAAACAGCACCATTTAAAGAGTAACTATTATACTGATCATTTCTACCACCAAAAGAACCACCACTCGCGGAAGGCTCTAAACGTGTAAAATCTTCGGCAGATCTTGAAATAGTAGGCAAAGCGGTTAATTCTTTTCTACCAATTGTGGTTTCTGCTCCTGTTCTCCCTGCTCCAAAAACTTTATTTTTAGAACCAGTAATTACAACTTCACTAAGTTGTTGACTTTCATCCTGCAACAAAATATCTAAATTAAATGGCTTGCCTAATTCAAGAAAAACATCATTTATCTCCTGTGTGCGAAATCCAATAAAGGTTACCAAAACTTTATATGGTCCGCCAACCCTCATGTTTAACATGCTGAACCTACCTTCTGAATTTGATAATGCTGAATACTTAGATCCACTTGGGGTATGAATTGCTAAAATAGAAGCACCAGGAAGTAGCTCAGTATCTGAACTTTTTACTGTTCCTTTGATACTGGACGTTGTACTCTGAGCCATCATAGTGTGCAGCCCAAAAACAAGCAACAATAAAGTAATAATTTTTTTCATATTTTTAAGTGTGTGTTTATATGGCGCGAAATTAAACAAAAAAAAATCACCCCGAAGAGTGATTTAAATATATTTTTAACAAAAAGTTAACGAGATGTTATTCTTCTGCTATAATCTCGTAAGGCAATTCGACAATTACATCTCTATGTAAACGAACGCTAGCTGAGTACTTACCAGTACGTTTAACGATACCGCTAGTGATGAATTTTCTATCAATTACTTGACCTCCTTTTGCTAATACCGCGGCGATATCAATATTCGTGATCGAACCGAATAATTTTTCTCCACCTGCTTTTGCAATAATTTTAATTTCGATAGCTTTTAAAGCCTCAGCTACTGCTTCCGCATCGCTTATTACTTTAGCCTCTTTATGTGCTCTTTGCTTTAGGTTTTCAGCTAACACCTTCTTTGCAGAAGAAGTTGCTAAATGCGCATGTCCCTGTGGAATTAAAAAGTTACGACCGTATCCGTTTTTCACAGTTACAATATCATCTTTAAATCCTACATTTTGTACGTCTTTTTTAAGTATAAGTTCCATGTTGTTGTCCTTTATAATAGAAGTTAGGTTTCATGTTTCAGAAAACCAACAACTGAGTTAAAATATTATTTAAGTAAATCGGCCACGTATGGCATTAAAGCTAAGTGACGTGCTCTCTTAACAGCTACAGACACTTTTCTCTGAAATTTTAATGAAGTTCCAGTTAAACGACGAGGAAGAATTTTTCCTTGCTCATTTACGAATTTCAATAAGAAATCACCGTCTTTATAATCGATATACTTAATACCAGATTTTTTGAAACGACAATATTTTTTTTGTTTATTGGTTTCTATGTTTAAAGGCGTAAGATATCTGATATCTCCGTCTTTTTTTCCTGAAGCAGATTGTTGTAGTGTTGCCATGATTTAAGCTTTTGTAGATTTTAATTTTGTTCTTCTTCTTTCAGCCCAAGAAATAGCGTGTTTGTCTAAACTTACAGTTAAGAAACGCATAACTCTTTCGTCACGTCTAAATTCTGTTTCGAAAGCAATTAGAACTTCTCCTGGTACTTTGAATTCGAATAAGTGATAAAAACCACTTTTTTTGTTTTGAATTTCGTAAGCCATTTTTTTAAGGCCCCAGTCTTCTTTCGACACCATTTCGGCTCCTCTAGTAGTAAGAAAATCTTCAAATTTGCTTACTGTTTCCTTTACCTGAACATCAGATAAAACGGGATTTAAAATGAAAACAGTTTCATAATGATTCATAAATATTTATTTATTTGTTAATTTGTGTGCAAAAATAACTTTTATTTTTCAATAACCAACATTAAAATATATTTAATCGACGTATGACAAAAAAACCGATGTTAAAATATAATCACATTGAAAAAAAAGATATATTTACTACAGATATTAAATACTAAAATTATGAAGCTAAATTGTGTTGTTGTTGATGATAGTTCGATCCAGCGAATGATTATATCCAAGTTAGCAAATAATCATCAAGGTTTACATTTAATAGGTGATTTTTCAAATGCAATTGAAGCAAGAAGCTGCATGTCTATTCACAATGTGGACTTAATCTTTCTTGATATTGAGATGCCTGTAATTAGCGGTTTTGATTTTTTAGATGGATTAAAAATCAAGCCTCAAATTATTTTTATTACTTCCAAAGCAGAGTATGCTATGAAAGCATTTGATTATGACGCAACGGATTATCTTCAAAAACCGATTGCATTAGATCGATTTAACGCCTCTGTGATTAGAGCGATGGATTTACACTTACTTAAACAAGACACCAAGGAGGAGGACGGAGAACATATTTTCATTAAAAGCAATTTAAAAAAATTGAAGATTTTTACTTCAAAAATAAAATGGATCGAAGCTTTTGGCGATTATGTAAGAGTAGTAACTGAAGACGACAGTAACTTGGTCCTTTCTACCATGAAGGCTTTTGAAAACGATCTATCAAAAAAGAAATTTGTAAGGGTCCATAAATCATATATCATTAACATTGATAAGGTAGAACGCTTCAATAGCAAATTTGCAGAAATTGGTGTCACTAAAATACCCTTAAGCAGAAACAAAAAAGAAGATTTAGTAAAAGCACTTTCTTATGTATAAAAAATTACTTTACTAAAAATCGACGTTTATCGCTACTTTAATCGCTCTGTACTGAGCAACTGAGTCAAAACTGTTTAACATTTTTTGGATAACATTTTTAGTACTTACTATTGAAATATTTGTAGGTATCTTGATTATTATTGTTCTGATGTATTCGTTTCTTATTCTGTTTATCGCTGGTTCCTCGGGACCTAACACGGGGATATTTAAATTTTGGCTCATCACTTGATACAACCATATCGACCCTTCCTTAAGTTTGTCAAAATCACGATGCTTTAATGTGATTTTTATAATCTTAAAATACGGCGGATATTTATAAATTTGTCTGTCATATAACTGTTCCTGATACATCCCTGCATAATCATTATTAGTCACTTGCTGTATCGTATTGTGATCCGGATTATAGGTTTGAATAATCACCTTTCCTTGTTTTTCTGAGCGTCCTGAACGTCCAGAGACCTGTGTCATCATTTGAAAACTTCTCTCAAAAGCCCTGAAATCAGGATGAAATAGCATATTATCAGCATTCATGATTCCTACCAAACTTACGTTATCAAAATCAAGTCCCTTCGCTAACATTTGTGTCCCCACCAGAATATCTACTTCCCTATTTTTAAAACTATCGATGATTTTTTCGAATCCAAATTTGCCACGGGTGGTGTCCTGATCCATTCTTCCTATTTTATGGTCTGGAAAAAGGCTTAGTAACTCTTGTTGTATTTGCTCCGTTCCAAAACCCTTGGTAGTCAAGTCAACACTCGAACAGCTATGACAATGAGTTGGCTTTGCAATAGAATACCCACAATAGTGACAGCGCAGTTGGTTTTTATGCTTATGATAGGTCAAACTGACATCACATTGCTGGCAATGCGGCACGTGCCCGCAAGTCATGCACTCTAACAAAGGAGAATATCCTCTCCTATTTTGAAATAGAATTACTTGTTCACCCAATGCAATGGCATTTGTAATTTCCTCGATTAAGGTATCACTAAAATGGCCTTTCATCTTTTTTCGAAAATATTTATCCTTTAAATCAACCAGTTCGATATTCGGCATCATTACGTTCCCGTAGCGCTCCTTGATTTCTACCAAGCCATATTTCTCCGACTTGCCATTAAAATAAGTTTCAATACTAGGTGTTGCAGAACCTAATAGGACTTTTGCTTTATAAAAATTAGCCAATACTACCGCCGCGTCACGGGCATGATATCTCGGCGCAGGATCAATTTGTTTGAAGGTTTGCTCATGTTCTTCATCCACAATTACAAAACCTAAGTCAGCAAACGGCAAAAATAAAGCCGATCTCGCTCCAATTACTATTTGTGCTTTTTCCGAGTTTTGCAAAACTTGTTTCCACACTTCCACGCGCTCATTATTGCTATATTTAGAATGAAAAACAGCCACTTTATTTCCAAAAAAAGCTCTTAATCTCCCGACTAACTGAGTAGTAAGTGCTATTTCTGGTAACAAATAAAGCACTTGCTTTCCAGTAAGTAGGTACTCCTCTATTAGTTTTATATAAATCTCCGTTTTTCCACTGGAAGTAACACCATGCAAAAGACAAACCTCTTTGCGGGTAAAACTATCTTTTATCTCGCCAAAGGCTTTGTGCTGTGCTTCACTCAGCTGTAATTCCACTTCTCTAGTCTTTCCTGTAAAATTTACGCGGTCCTCTTGTAGGTGATAATCTTCAAATATTTCTTTCTCAATTAATGCTTTTATGATTGCCGAGGTAGAATTAGCTGCCTCAACCAGCTTCTTTACAGTAAGCGGTTTCTTATCAGAGGCGTTAAGTTGAAAATAGGTTAAAACAATTTCCTTCTGTTTATTGGCATTTTTAAGTGTTTCCAATAGCTCCCCTAAGCCCTCATTAGAATCGTATTTAGGGTGTAGTCGAATGTATCTAACTAATTTCGGTTTATAACTTTCTCGCATTTCTTCCTCAAGCACTAATATATTTTTGTCAATCAGTTTTTGAATGACCGGAAAAATATTTTTCTTATTCAAAATTGCAATTATATCCTGAACTTTAAGTGATGATTGCTGCTGTAACGCCTGAAATATCAAAAATTCATCATCGGAAAGTCTGCTTTCGTCAACAAAAACATCAGTTTTTTTAGAAATTACCGTTTCGCTTTCCAATAAGAAAGCGCTCGGCATCGCACCGCGATATACATCACCTATCGCACACATATAATACGATGCAATCCATAGCCAATGAGCAATCTGAATCTCAGTAACAATAGGATGTTCATCAAGGATTTGATGAATTTCTTTAGCCTCGTATAATGTGGGTTGATTTTGATGGGTTTCTACAACCAATGCAGTGTAAATCCTAGTTTTACCAAAAGGAACGGCCAGTCGCATTCCTTTCTTAATATAATGGTATTCAGCTTCCGATATACTGTACGTGAACGTTTTGGCAAGAGAGAGCGGTAAAATTACTTCGGCAAAAAAAAGCATTATTCGAAAATTGTACGTTAATTAATGGAGTTGAAAAACAAAAGAAATTATTGAACTCTGTACCAATATTGTGTTCTCCCCAATAAAGCGAAGCCAATATAACCTCGTACTTTAAGCTTATTTTTTGATTCTAACGTAATAAAACATTTATATACTTTTCCGGTTTTGGGGTCTAAAATTTTTCCTGAGTTAAATTCATCTCCATCTTTTTTAAGTCCTTTTATCACTGTCAACCCTAAAACAGGTTTATTTATATCTTCCCCTTCGCAATTAGTACAACGGTCTTTTCTATGGCTCGCGTCGAAGATTTCGAGTACTCTTCCATAAATCTTTCCTGATTTTTCATAAATTTCTACTATTGATTTTTCATCACCGGATTGATCATCTATCGTCTTCCATTTTCCAATAACTCCGTGACCTTGAGCGTAAAACAATGTTGATACAAATAGCAATATTAATGTGATACTTTTTTTCATAATTTTATTTTTATAATTCAAATGGAGACAAAACCTTTATTTATTTATAATTTGACAGGTCTTACTCACAACCAATACGTTTATCTGGCGGTCAAGCAGCTGATTTTTATCAAACATACTATAAATTTTACAAAAATCATTTACAATAATTTAATATTATTATTTCTTTTTAAGTTAGTAATCACAGCATTTAACTCAAAACCGAGAAGTAAAATCATACAGTTAATCCAAATATAGAACATCACAATTAATAAAGTCCCAATAGAACCATAAAGTTGATTATACTGAGAGAATTGGATAACCCAAATTCCAAAAAAGTAGGAAATAATAATGATCCAAATTGTAGTAAAAACAGAACCGATTGATATGAAAGCTCTCGTTTTGTCATGTTTTGTTCCAAACTTAAAAAGTATTGAAGTTGTGATTAAAATCATTAAAATCAAAAAACTATACCGTCCCATGACAATCAAAGGAATTTGTTCATTTAGCACCTGATTAGCGGTTAATCTATGAATAAACACTTCAAAAACAACAATGACCCCGACCGTAACCAAAAGCAACATCGATAAAAACACTGACATTCCTACCGCAATCATATATTGCCGGAAAAAACCTCGTTTTACCAAAACATGTCTCGAGTTTTCAAAGCCTCCCAAAATAGCATTTAAACCATTCGCCATAAGAAAAATAGACAATATAAAACCCGTAGACAACAAACCGGAATTACTGTTATGGAGAATGTCATTCACAATATTTTCAATCGCATAAAACGTATTAGGAGGAACGCCCTCGGATACAAATTTCAAAAAATCTTGTTGGAACCCTTGTATCGGTATGTATGGAATAAGGTTAAAAATAAACAGCGCAAAAGGAAATAAAGCCATGAAGAAACTGAATGCAATCGAACCGGCTCTATTTGACAAAGTCCCTTCGGCAATACCAACAATATATAATTCTAGTAAATCGTAAAGACACAAGCCACCCAACCACTTTAATCTAACGCCCTTCAAATAATGGACGAAATTACGCAGTAGCGGGATTCTATTTATTCTTTCTTCAATTTCTTGACTCATTGTGTTCAGGTTGCAGCCCCGACAACTATCGGGATCAGATTGTGAAAACCGCTTTTTTATGTTGCTTTTAAACTCAAATCCATATTATAAACAGAATGTGTTAAGGCACCCGAAGATATGTAATTCACACCACATTCCGCATATGCTCTTATGGTTTCTTCATTAATGTTTCCTGAGGATTCCGTTAAGCTTTGATTCCCAATAAAAAGGACTGCTTTTCTGGTCATTTCATAATCAAAATTATCCAATAGAATCCTGTAAACCCCTCCACAAGCGACTATTTCTTTAACCTCGTTTAAGTCTCTAGCTTCCACGATGATTTTCAAATCGAGTTCTTTTTCCTTAAGATAGCTTTTGGTTTTGGCTATAGCCAAAGCGATTCCGCCAGCAAAGTCAATATGATTGTCTTTGAGCATGATCATATCATACAAGGCAAAACGGTGGTTCTCGCCTCCTCCAAGTTTCACGGCCCATTTCTCGGCTACGCGAAAACCAGGCGTGGTTTTACGGGTATCTAATATTTTAGTATTCGTTCCTTCAAGTAATTGGACAAAACTATTGGTCTTGGTCGCAATGGCTGACATCCTTTGCATCGAGTTCAAAACCATTCTTTCCGCTTTAAGGATCGATTGTGAATTACCCGAAACATGAAAAACCACATCACCATATTTGACTGGCATGCCATCAGCTATAAAAGTCTCTATCGTTAAATTAGGATCTATGTAATGAAATATCATTTTGGCAAATTCAACACCGGCAATAATTCCTTTGTCTTTCACCAGCAGCTTTGCTTTTCCTTGGACTAAATCCGGAATACAAGCCAGCGAACTGTGGTCGCCATCGCCCACATCTTCTCGGATAGCATTTGAAATAAGTATCTGTAACTCGTTTTTAAATTGTGCGTCACTAATCATTTTATAGAAAATTTTTATACTGCTAAAGTAGGCTATTTTTGTCAAATGAGAAATTTGTTTCTTGATAGATTAGCGTTTTATTGGTTTCTTAATTTCGTGTTTCTTAAATAAAGAGTACTTTTGAAAATAGAAATAAAACTAATTATACCCGCTAAAAACTTAAAGATATAATGTACGAAATAACTCATTCAAACGAAAGTTCCAAAATAATAGAACTTGTTTCAAAATACATTGATCTGAGTATTACCTCGTTCAAGCAAATAGAAAGAACAGTAGTTAGAGTTGATAAACGTGATCCGATGTATGGTGGTAATGGAATTGTGTACTTACTTCAAATGTTTGACGAAGGTGAATTAACAAATAATCGTATCGGTGCTTACATGGTGTTTTTTAACCAAGGCGACGAAGCAGGTTTTCATACTCATGGCTCACGTAATGAAGAAGAACTTTATGTTGTCTTGCATGGGCAAGGAGAATATTCAGAGAAAACAAAAGACGCTGGAATCATTCGAAAAAAAACAGTGAAAAAAGGAAGTATTACTGCAATGAGCGGCAAAGGTTTTCATTCCCTCTTAAATACATCTGATGAACCACTCATTGTTTTTGTTATTACTACCAATGAGCCAAAACAATTGAATTAGAAAATACCTCAAAATTAAGGTCTCATCTTGTAAATCTTAAGAGTATTTATTAGTTTTATCCCAAATACTCGAAAATCAAAATGTCTTATTACAGTCAAAGAGAACATGACGTCCATTATACTCTTTTTTATCGCCTATATTCTACTTATGAGCTTTACCGGTGCTGTTAGTTTAAACTCCGCTCCACAAGAAAAATGGGAATTAGCAAAAAGAAGTGGCAGAACCTTAATTTCCAAAACTTCTGGCGCTGCTATAGAGTTGCAAGAGTTTTATTTACTAAATGACAGCGATAGTTTTACGAAGGCCAGAACCCGCAATGGCAAAGCCTTTTAAAGTACCTGAACTTGCAAAACCACAACTTACGGTCTCAGAAAATATATCGAAATCAGTTACACATCCAAAAGTGACATCATTAATGGTTGCTATGACAATTTAAAAGAAAAACTTTATTTCGCAACCCCTTACATCGTGGTTGGTACTTGGTAAAACTGCGACTTTCCCGGTTTGGAATACCAAAAAAGAAAATAGCCGTTATGATAGGTTACTATATCATTAAAAATGAAGTATTTTTCCTTTCTTTCGTAGTATAATTTGCTGTCATCATACCCTAGGAGCTGTTTTATTTTTATAAAATTACTTACATGCAATCTGCTAGCATTTATAATAAAGTCACTTTTTAAAAGTAATTTCTATTCAAAAAATTTTCATGTCGTTTTTATTATTAAAATAAGTCAATATAAATTCCTCTATAAAGTACCACTATTCCATGAAGTTTGACTAACGTCACAAATGCCTAACCTTAATATAAAGCATTTTATCACACTATAAAAATCGAATTTCTAAACCTTTAAAAAAATTAAACCGATCCTAAAATATTTCTGTATCAATTATGCGAAAACCATTGCGGCGTAGGATTTTAGTTATTTCAATAAATATATATTAATTTAGTACCAAACCTTACCGTTATGAATGAAAAACTACTTTTTACAATGAATCGCATAGCAGAAAAACTATGGTTCAGACCATTGATTTTCTGTTTGCTTTCTATTTTGGCAGCGCTAATTGCGCAGGTAGCTGACAGTACCCGTCTTCATGAATTAGTTCCCAAAATAAATACCGAATCCTTGGAAGCTCTACTCGGTACCATCTCAGCAAGTATGTTGGTGATTTCCATTTTCGCAGTAGGCTCTATGGTTTCAGCATTTTCGGCAGCAAGCAATACGGCCACTCCCCGCTCTTTTAAACTTATTATTGCCGATGATGTTTCGCGAAATGCTCTTTCTGTTTTTATAGGTTCCTTTATCTATAGTATAGTAGCCACGATCGCTTTAAATAATGGCTACTACGGTATAGCAGGGAACTTTACTTTATTTATATTTACATTGCTATTTTTCGCACTGGTTATTCTTACTTTTTTACGATGGGTAGAGCGTATCTCTAGATTGGGACGTATGGAACATACTATTAAATTAGTAGAACAAGCCACCGAAAATGCATTAAAGAACCGATTAGAGTCGCCTACGCTAAACGGAATTAGAATTGATTCCAATCGAGAAAAAGGTTCGGCTGTTTACGGTAAAATAACAGGTTATGTTCAGCAAATCTATATGTCTAAGCTACAGGAAATTGCAGAAAGATTAGATGCATTGATTACTATCAACGCAGTTCCTGGAACGTTTTCTGCTATGGACAAGCCCTTATTTTATATTTTGTTAAATGAAAAAACAAGCAAAGAGGAAGATTATAATGACTTAAGGAAAGCATTTGTGATAGGAAATATGCGGTACTTTGATGACGATCCCCGGTTCGGGCTCATTACTTTAAGCGAAATCGCCAGTCGTGCATTATCTCCCGCAGTCAATGACCCCGGTACGGCAATACAGATAATCAGCAGTCATGTGCGTTTATTTTCTTTATGGGCAGAAACAGTTGATCCGAAAAAAGAAGAAAAAGAAGAGTACGACCGCATCGCGGTTCCTGAACTTGCCATTGGAGATCTATTTGAAGATGCATTTAGACCCATAGCCCGCGACGGTGCCGGAAATATCGAAGTGATGATCCGCCTTCAAAAAGCCTTCAACAGCGTATATGCCATCGATAATTCTTCCATGAAAATAGCCGCTATGTATCACTCTCATGAATCTTTTGAAAGAGCAGAAATCGCAATGGAGCTTAAAGAAGATCTTAATAAAGTGAAAAATGAGGCTTTATTTACCAAAAAGTCCTAAAAATACTGTATTTATCACCTTTTATGGAACCCATTTATGCAGCATTAAAATCCTAAACGTCAAAAAAGGTTTTTCATACAATTTGGAATCAACGTACAGCGGGTTTTAGCATGCAAAAAATAAAACTTCTACTTCTATGCGTTATTATTCTATTTGTTTCGACGGTGTCCTTCCTTCTCACAAAATGAAGGCGAGACAAAGAACACTGATTCCGCAGATACTTCCTTGCTTAAGGACTTAACTAAAAAAGATCCTTTACAGAGGGGGAAGCACATTAAAATTAAATCAAAAAGGCGAAGCTAAAAACGCAACTAATGTCTGTAGAAACAAATGATAATCTAAAAAAAACGGATCGAGAGAAACTGCGACCGTCTCTACGCGAGAAGGACTCATGATGAATTGCCTAAAATTCTAATGAAAGAGGAATTGAAGTCATATCGCTACATTATTGTACCGCGCGAGAAGGAAACAAAACCACCCTTCCTGAAATTATTTGGACAATGAATATCAATCGCCTGCGTTTAATGTGGAATTGAATAACGAGTAATTCAGTATATGTCTTTTTTTTTATGCCTTTAATCACTTACCTTCGCCTCCTATTTATTCTGAATGGCGCGTTTGTAACCCATATAGTGATTCTTACAAGGCAATTCAGCGACAAAAAACTGATTCCTAAACTAGGATTTTACCAGTAGTTATCATTACTACAAAAACTGCAACTATGAAATTAATTTATACCCTTCTTTTTTCGGCACTGCTGAATCTAAGCTACGCCCAATCTACAAGTATTTATTTAGAGAAGATCAGAAATAATGAAGCTCAACTAACAGCTTTCTTTTCCCAAATGCCAAAAGGAGGCGATTTGCACCACCATTTTAGCGGTTCCATTTATGCCGAGCCGATATTAGAAGATGCCATCACCGAAGATTTTTACCTAAACACCGCCACTATGGAGGTGCTAAAGGAAAAACCAGATACTGGAAACTGGGAGAAATTCTCTACGCTTAATAAACGCGGTGAACTTGGTGTTTACAAACAACGAATAATGGAAAAATGGTCCATCAAAGACTATAACGAAGTGAGTTATCCTTCAAACAAATTATTTTTTGAGTCTTTTGAAAAGTTTAGTCCAGCCATCGTGGGACATTTTGGAGAAGGCTTATTAGAACTAAAAAACAGAGCAATTAAAGAAAACGTGAGTTATATCGAAACTGAATTCTCGACTATCCCTTCAAACATCAATACCGCTGACCTCTTTGGTTTTAATACCCAATTAAGACAATTGGCAAACAACAGAAACGAAAAAGGAGTTAGAGCACTCCTTGATACTCTATACAGTACGATGCTAAAAAGAGATGCAGCAGCAGACGCCGAGGATTTCAACACGAACTTTGTGGCGAAACTGCACCATGATTTGAAAATTGATGATGAACGTTTCACGATGCGTTATCAAAATTTTGTTTTACGTTTTATGGAACCCGTTGCTTTGTTCAAAAATTTAGTGATCGCCTTTATCTCTGCAGACAGTAGTGAATTAATGGCTGGTGTTAATATTGTTTCTCCAGAAGACGGCGAAACCTCCATGCAAGATTACTGGTTGCACATGGTGATGTTCAACTATTGTCACAGTAAATTTCCTGATGTAAGATACTCCATGCATGCGGGCGAACTTACCTTAGGACTTGTTCAACCCGAAGACCTGACCTCGCACATCAACGATGCTGTTTATACCGCTGGAGCTAATCGCATAGGTCACGGAGTTGACATGGCTTATGAAAGTAAAGCATACGAGTTGTTGCGCTATATGGCTAAAAATAAAGTAGCCATCGAAATTAATCTGGTCAGCAATGAATTCATTTTGAAAGTAAAAAATAATCGACATCCTATCTCGCTATACAATACATTTGGAGTTCCCATTGTCATCAGTACAGATGACGCCGGTATACTAAGAACGAATATGACCGAGCAATATGTTTTATTAGCTAGCAGATACAAAGAAATCTCCTATGCTGACATCAAGCAGTATGTGTATAACAGTATTAATTACAGCTTTATACAGGACGAAAAAGTAAAGAAAAAACTAATAAAAGATCTTGACAGTCGTTTTGCCACTTTTGAGACTAATTTCCCTTTAAAATAGACCCAAATGAATATTAAACTGATCGCTATTGGTAAAACAGATAATAAAGCATTGCAATCTTTAATTGACGATTATACCAAGCGCTTGTCTTTTTATATCAAATTTGACCTAGAGGTAATTCCAGATATCAAGAACGTAAAAAACTTATCTGAAAACCAACAAAAAGAGAAAGAAGGCGAATTGATTTTGGCAAAAATATCTCCTACCGACCAATTGATTTTATTGGATGAAAACGGGAAAACCTTTTCGAGTGTAGGATTATCCGAAGAATTACAAAAGAAGATGAACTCTGGCGTAAAAACTTTGGTTTTTGTCATTGGAGGTCCTTATGGCTTCTCGGATATGGTCTATGCCAAAGCACAAGGAAAGATTTCTCTTTCGCTAATGACTTTTTCTCACCAAATGGTACGTTTGTTTTTTATCGAACAACTATATCGCGGGTTTACGATTTTGAAGAATGAACCCTATCATCATCAATAGTTTATAAATTAGATCTAAAATTATGGTGTACAACAAATTTTACCTTTTTAAAAAACGGAAAGCACATTTTGACCTTTTTTTTGATCACACTGTTTTTTAATTTTCTCCTCAAAATTTTTTAATCGACGTTAATTTTTTTTTGAGTATTTTTTTATCAAAAAATTAATTATAAAAAGTTATTTTAGCGCATCCATAAAATTACCTAACCAAACATAATTTATTGTTAAATCAAGTTTAAATTGTGAAAATAAAATTTACATTTAGGATTCATTAATCTTAATTTTTAAACCATGAAAAACGTAGTAATATTTATTGCAATTTCTATTTTTAGTTTAGTTTCTTGTAGTAACAGCGATTCAAACGCGGATCCTAGCACAACAAATTTTACTGCCGTATTAAATGGCGCAAATGAGGTACCTGCGAACAATTCAACTGCAGCTGGAACCGCGACGCTTACGTTTAATAATAGTACAAAAATATTTTCGATTACTGTAAATCATAATATTGCATCGCCTACTGGCGGGCATATACATATGGGAGCAGCTGGTATCAATGGTTCTGTCGTTTTTCCATTTACTACTTTAACCACCCCTTTTACCTATACCAGCGCTGCTTTAACTGCGGCACAAGAATCGGATTTGAGGGCCAATCTTTATTATGTCAACATTCATACCACTGCATTTAATGGTGGAGAAATAAGAGGTCAACTCGTTAAGAGAGCGACTAATGGTGGAGGTAGCGGAGGAGGCTATTAGAAATAATTTATTTTCTATATCCTTAAAAAAAAGTTTCTTAATCAAACTTCACAAAATAAAGTGAAACTTATTTTTTTACATTTATTTAGGCATTTAAAAATATATTACGAATGAATGATCTAAAACCAATAAGTTCATATCTCTAACTACTTGTAAATAAATAAACTCCATGTCACCATTTAAAATTATACCTTTTTTGGTACTAACTAAATTCCGAAAAAAAAATCTTATCTTGAATATATTCACCAAATGATATGTTTTTATCATAAAAAATTGAGACTTCACATTCGTGTTCAATGAATACATTATTTAGATTTTTCGCCAATTCATTTTTTGGAAATACTTTATAATTAAATTGTACCGAACCATTTTTCTGGGAGAATATAAAAGATTTAAACTTTTCCGGCTTTTCCATGTTATAAAAGACCTCCGTGAAAGGAATAAAAGCCATATTCTTCACGATACTGTTGGCATAAGAATAATAATTCTCGGCCTTTCCGTTTTTATGGGCTTTATCTTTGCGTTTTTTGTATTGCAATGTCATTACCTCAGGAGTAACTAATTTCAACGGTAAGCGCTAATCAATATTCAAAATCCAATTGGTCGTACTGATGCTGTTTTTTCGGTTAACTTCCACGAAAGTATCTCTACCGTTTGCCCTGAAAAAGAGATAAATAGGCGAATGATCTTTAAGATCACTTACTACGGTTATATTTGATTTTGATAATAAGCTATCTTCTTTATTTCAGCAAGAAAATCCTAGAAAAAAAAAACTAAACTTAAATATTTCATAAGTACAAACTGTTTTTTTTAAAAGGAATATTATCTTAATTTGCTATTTTGATTTTTATTTGAATCCTTAACTTAACTTCGTCTCGCTTTTCTACATTCGTGTTTGCATCGAATTGGCAACAAGTTCATCTCCGCCTTACACATTGATTTTATTCCAAAGTTGCACACATTCCACCGCTTCTTTCACATCGTGTACCCGGAGAATATTTGCCCCTTTAGTCAAGGCAATCGTATTTAAGACTGTAGTTCCGTTCAACGCTTCTTTAGCACTGGAATTCAAAGTTTTATATATCATTGATTTTCTGGATATTCCAATCAATAAAGGCAATTCTAACAGTTGGAACAATTCCGTTTTCCGTAATACTTCATAGTTCTGGTCTATCATTTTGGCAAAGCCAAAACCAGGATCAATAATTAAATCGTTAATGCCAAGACTCCGTGCTTTATTTATTTTTTCTGAAAAATAGAAAAGCATTTCTTTGACTATATCTTCGTAGTGGGTCATGCTCTGCATCGTTTGTGGAGTACCGCGCATATGCATCATAATGTACGGAACTTTATATTTAGCAATAACCCCAAGCATCTCGCTATCTAAGCTTCCAGCCGAAATGTCATTGATGATGGCAGCACCGTTCTCAATGCAAGCTTTGGCGACTTCATTTCTAAAAGTATCAATGGAAAGTAATGCCTCCGGAAAATGCTTCAATATTAATTGAACCGCAGGGATGATTCTACCCAATTCTTCTTCTTCAGATACGAACTCCGCACTTGGTTTACTGGAGTAGGCTCCAACGTCAATAAAAGTGGCACCATCAGTTAACATTTTTTCAACTTGAATCAATAGTTGGCTTTCGTCATTGTACTTTCCGCCATCGAAAAACGAATTGGGAGTCACATTCAAAATCCCCATTACTTTAGGAATTGATAAGTCGATAAGTTGGCCTTTACAGTTAATTGTCATTCTATTTATTTTGTTTTACAGTCTCAGTTAGCTTTTTCATTTTAAATCCTTACCTATTCAATGATAGTTACAGTGCAAAAAGATCTTATTTTTCACCACTTCGATCCGTCACTTCGGGAGATATAAAAACATCCTTTTAAATAGGCGAAATTATTTCCTCTAGCTCTAATTTCTATATAAAATGAAATGTCTTTTTCTTCAAGAAGGTGAAATCTATGTTTCTATGTGATGAAATTTTTAATTTATTTTTAATGCATTTGCCCTGATAATCTTCGCCCTTCATTCCTGATTCAAAAAAATTATGCTATTTTTGATAAAATTTTAGACAAATATACATCAATAATGAAGAATACGTCCCAAGAATACGATAACGTAATTGCGAATTGTCGTTCGCTATTTATCAATAAAATGACCGATTACGGGAGTGCTTGGCGCATCTTACGTTTGCCTTCATTAACGGATCAAATCTTGATAAAAGCGCAGAGAATTAGAAGTTTACAGGAAAATGAAATTAGAAAAGTAAACGAAGACGAAACCGGAGAATTCATCGGGATCATCAATTATTCGCTAATGGCTTTAATCCAATTGGAACTGGGAGTGGCACATCAACCGGATTTAGATGTGGAAAAAGCAACTGAATTATATGATGCTAAAGTCAAACTGACCAAAGAACTAATGGAAGATAAGAATCACGATTATGGCGAAGTATGGCGCGAGATGCGTGTAAATTCATTAACCGATTTGATTTTGCAAAAATTACTTCGCGTAAAGCAAATCGAAAACAACAAAGGAAAAACAATCGTTTCAGAAGGTATTGATGCCAACTATCAGGACATGATCAATTATTCCATTTTCGCATTAATATTAATGGGTTTCGCCAAATAAATAGCAGATAAAAATGAAAAATATAATTACACAGTTCTCCAGGATATTCGTTGGCTTACTTTTCATCATTTCAGGACTCATAAAATTAAACGACCCAATAGGTTTTTCTTATAAATTAGCCGAATATTTTAGTGAGCCCGTTTTTAATCTCCCATTTTTAGTTCCGTTTGCATTAGGCTTGGCTTTGTTTTTAGTCATTGTCGAAGTAGTTCTTGGTGTAATGCTGCTTATTGGAGAAAAATCTAAATTTACGATTGGGAGTTTGTTGCTCATGATTGTATTATTTACGTTCTTAACTTTCTACTCGGCCTATTTCGATGTTGTGAAAGATTGCGGATGTTTTGGTGACGCCTTAAAATTAAAACCTTGGGAATCCTTCACAAAAGATATTATTTTATTAGTCTTCATCTTTATCTTATTCATTAATCAAAAATTAGTGAATCCTCTTTTTACAAAGAGCGTTCAAAATATTATTACCTACGCCAGTATCTTACTATGTATGTTTTTGGGGGTTTGGGTACTTAATCATTTGCCTATAATTGACTTCCGACCCTTTAAAGTGGGAGCCAATATTCAAAAAGGAATGGCGGTTCCTGAAGGTGCGCCAAAGTCTGTCGTGGAAATGACTTTTATCTATAATATAAATGGAGTCGATACCGAATTTTCGACAGATGATTTGATGAATCTTCCTGACGGAGCAACTTTTGTAGACCGAAAAGACAAAGTAATCACCGAGGGATATGTCCCTCCTATTCATGATTTCACGATGATGAAAGACGGTTCTGATTATAAAGATGAGTTTTTAGCAGCTCCAAAATTACTACTGTTTGTCGCATATGACTTGACCATAGCTGAGGAAGGCGGTATGGAAAAACTGGAAAAATTAAGCCAGGAAGCCAAGGCCAAAGGATACATAGTAATTGGAATGACCAATTCTGCTGTGGAAGAAATCGAAAAAGCTCAGAACAAATATGATCTTACTTTTGACTTCTATACCTGTGATGCAATAACTTTAAAGACCATTGAAAGGGCTAATCCTAGTATTGTAGTGCTTCAAGAAGGAACTATCAAACAAAAAGTTCATCACAACGACATCGATGATCTAAAATTATAAATAGTCCAGATGTTCAAAGTTCTAGAGGAAAAAGCACCCTCTACTTCTACCACATTTAGCCCTTGACCGCAGATAAATAAACATGCTGAAATACTTTTTAAATAAATTTGGATATGCACTGCTTACCCTTTACGGGGTGATCACTGTTATTTTCTTTTTATTTAATGTTTTACCTGGAGATCCTGCACGCATGATGCTGGATCAAAATGAAAATTCAGAGCAACTGGCATTGATTAAGAAGAAGTATGGTTTTGACAAACCCATTGCTACCCAGTATTTCTACTATCTCAATGACCTATCGCCTCTCTCACTGCACAGCAAAACCGACTCCGATTACACGTATTTAAGCGAAGGAAAATACAATGCACTACCGTTATTTAGTTTCACTAATTTAAAGCTCGTAATCAAGGCTCCTTACCTAAGGGAAAGTTTCCAGAAAAGTGGTAAAAAAGTATCTGAGATAATTGGGAACACACTACCCAATACTGCTCTATTAGCCTTTTTTGCCATTGTGATTGCTATTGTTTTCGGTATTCTTCTTGGAATCATTTCAGCGTTGCATAAAGACACGTGGATCGATCGTTTAATTGCACTAATAAGCACGTTAGGAATGAGCATTCCTTCCTTTTTTAGTGCCATTTTGTTTGCTTGGCTTTTTGGTTTTGTCCTGCACAAATATACACACCTAAACATGACCGGGAGTTTGTATGAAGTAGATGACTTTGGTGAAGGAAGTTATATTCAATGGAAAAATATTATTTTACCCGCAGTGGTTTTAGGAATCCGTCCGCTGGCGGTGGTAATCCAACTGATGCGTAACTCCTTACTCGAAACATTTGGTCAAGACTACATCCGTACTGCGAGAGCCAAAGGACTATCTGAATTTAAAATCATTAGAAAGCACGCTTTAAAAAACTCCTTAAACCCAGTCGTTACAGCGATTTCGGGATGGTTTGCCTCAATGCTTGCAGGTGCCGTTTTTGTTGAATTTATTTTTGGATGGAATGGTTTAGGAAAAGAAATTGTGGAAGCGCTGAACAATCTGGATTTACCCGTAATCATGGGTTCCGTGCTGGTGATTTCGACTACTTTTGTGGTTATAAATATCCTAGTAGATATTATTTATGCCTATCTCGATCCTAAAATTAGATTAGCATAGTGCTTAAAATTAGCATTTTGGTGTGTTTTACAAATAAAAACAGCAGTCAACTCCTAACATAATTCATTTTAAGCCCAACTATTACGATTTCATTCTTGATTTCATCACGAAACTGCTCGGTTTTGTTATTTTAAAAAGGAGTCTTCAATTTTTCTTAATCCGCATACCCTAATTAAATTGTTTGTTTAACTTTGTTAAAAATAAAAAAATGAAAAAAATAGTTGCTTTATTAGTCGGTTTCTTAACGTTTTCCTGTTCCAATTCAAATACGGAGAAAACTACATTTTCTAAAGAAGCTTTATCCGAGACATTATTAGCGCCTGATGGAAGTCAAGTTGCATTTCAGGATATTTTAAAGAAACACGAAGGAAAAACGGTGGTCATAGAAATGTGGGCCTCTTGGTGTGGGGACTGTGTAAAAGCGATGCCAAAAATAAAAGAACTACAAGCTAACAATCCAGACGTCGACTACGTATTTATCTCAATGGACAAAACAGCGGATAAATGGATATCAGGCATCGATAAACATGAACTTATAGGAGATCATTTTATGGCCAATGACCAACAGCAAGGAGTCTTTGGAAGCGCCATCGATTTGGATTGGATTCCAAGATATATCATTGTGGATAAGACAGGGAAAATTGTTTTATATCGCGCGATAGAAACTGATTTTGATAAAATCAACGAAACGTTAGCATCCTTAAAATAAGACTATTTCAAATAGAACTAAAAACGAAGAACTAAATATAACACCAATTGAAATGAGAAAAAAGATAGTTGCAGGAAACTGGAAAATGCATAAAAATGCAGAGCAAACCGAAGATTTATTAAATGAATTGATCGATAAAATACCTTTTGAAACTGAAGTACAAATAATAGTTGCTCCTACCTTCATTAACCTCTCTACAGCGGTTGATCATTTAGAGTTTGTTGGTATTGATGTTGCGGCTCAAAATATGCATCAAGCAGAAAGTGGTGCCTTCACAGGAGAAATATCTGCTGATATGTTGCAAAACGTTGGTGTGAATATTGTAATTCTTGGACACTCAGAACGCAGAGCGCTTTTTAATGAAACGGATGCAATGATTGCAAACAAAGTAAATACTGCTTTAGAGCATGACATGACTGTGATTTTTTGTTTTGGCGAAGAATTAAAAGACCGTCAATCCAAAAGTCATTTTAATGTAGTGGAAAATCAATTAAAAGATGGTTTATTCAACATTCAAGCTTCCGATTGGGGAAATGTAGTTTTGGCCTACGAGCCAGTATGGGCTATTGGAACCGGTGAAACTGCTTCTCCAGAACAAGTACAGGAAATGCATGAATTCATCAGAGAAACGGTTCGTAAAGCATATGGAAGCGATATCGCAGACGCGGTGTCGATTCTATATGGAGGAAGCGTAAAACCAGAAAATGCAAAGGAAATTTTCTCAAAACCAGATGTAGACGGAGGTCTTATTGGTGGTGCCGCTTTAAAATCAGATGATTTTGTTGCGATTGTGAACGCATTTTAAAAAAATTATACCAAATACAGGAAAAGCGGCAATTGAATTTGCCGCTTTTTTTATTTTTATAATATTCGATAAAAAGGAAAGAGTACCTTTGCAAAAAAAATAAACATGTCAAACATATACATTGGTTACCATTTTACGGTTGAACCAAAAGAGCTGGGTTCAGAAATATTAATTGCCGAATTAGGAGAAACAGCTTTTGAAAGTTTTACAGAAACGGAAACTGGCCTTTCTGCCTTTGTACAAAAGGAACTATGGGACGAGACAATTCTGGAGAACGTGCGTATATTAAAATCAGAAGAATTCAACATCGAGTATACGTATGAGGAAATCGATCCTGTAAACTGGAATGAAGAATGGGAGAAGAATTTTGAGGCGATTAACGTAGAAGGAAACTGCCATGTACGTGCTCCCTTTCATCCAAAAACGGATGCTGAATTTGATATATTGATTGAGCCAAAAATGAGCTTTGGTACCGGTCATCATGAGACGACACACATGATGATTCAGCACTTGCTAGAAACAGAAGTTGTAGGGATGACAACGTTAGATATGGGTTGTGGAACAGCTATTTTAGCTATTCTTGCCGAAATGAAAGGCGCTAAGCCAATTGATGCTATCGATATTGACAACTGGTGTTATTTAAATTCCATCGAAAATGCGGAACGCAATAATTGTGAGCACATCACTGTATACGAAGGCGACGCTTCTTTGTTGAAGGATAAAAAATATGATTTAATTATTGCCAACATCAACAGAAATATTTTGTTGAATGACATGCAAAGTTACGTAGATTGCTTAAACCCAAAAGGAACCCTTCTTTTAAGCGGGTTCTATGAACAAGACATTCCATTTATTGACGCTTCCTGCGCAGAAAAAGGGTTGACTTATGTTAAAAAATTTGAAAGAAACAATTGGGTTTCACTAAAATACGTAAATTAGTGGTCTACTTAAAGTAATACAAAAGATTATTGGGATACCATTAATGAGAATAAAATGCTGAATTAAATTGTTTGGACCCACGAAAAAACTAAAATATCTGTAGATTTAAGACGGAAACTAATTAGGGAAATCTCCCAAAATACGGGCTATATTTGGTGATGAACATGAGCTTATCGATTATATATGATACGAAGTTTATGAATGGCACAGTTTTGGCATTTTCGACAAAAGCATTAGAAAAAGCGAAGGTTCGGCTAAGCAAGAAAGCAATTAAAATACGGTGAACTGTTACAGATAGCAATGACTACAGTCACTATAGGACTTATTCTATTTGCCATTACTATGGTACATCTCCTGTTTTAACTACGAATAAACAAATAAGCAATTATTTTAAGTCCGCTCAATGATGAATTCGCAGCCTTTTAATAATTGGAAAATTTTCAGATAAAGTCCCCGAAGAATGCAGTTGTATTGATATTAAATAATATACAGAGCCGGCGCTGCAACAGCAATTCCATCTCGATTATGGAAAACTAAAATGTATTAATGAAGATCATAGAAAGCCCTTTGAAACTATGCGAAATTTTGTATTTTGTATTTTTAAGAAACGATAAGTCAACTATATTTTTATCTAAACACTAAATTATTTAAAAATGAGTACAAAAGAAAAAATAAGAGAAAAAGTCAGTGTAAAGGAAGTGACCTCTAAAAATAATGAAATCATCGTTTATAATGATGATGTCAATACTTTCGACCACGTAATCGATACCCTAATCCGCGTTTGTGAGCATACGCCTGAACAAGCGGAACAGTGCTCCTTAATTGTGCATTATAACGGGAAATGCACCGTAAAAACGGGTCCCCTTGACAAGTTGAAGCCGCAATGCACCGGCTTATTGGACGCAGGATTAAGTGCAGAAATAATATAAATTACTTTTAGGGAAAAAAAATTCCTATTCGATTTTTTGTTGCAAATTATTTAAAAAACATTCTATTTTATCCTATATTTGATTAAAATAGAATGTTTCTATGGAAGAATTTGGTAAAATACTACTGATTGCGATGCCACTTTTCTTATTATTCATCATTCTGGAAAAAATGTATGGTGTCTACAAAGGAGAAGACAGCGTCCCCTTAATGGATAGTGTATCGAGCGTCAGCTCCGGAATTACAAACGCTGTAAAAGATGTCTTAGGTCTTAGTATTACTTTTATTTCCTATGGTTGGATGGTTTCTAACATGGCTGTTTTTCATTTAGAAGCCACTATTTTTACTTATCTAGTCGCTTTTATCATTGTTGTCTTTTACGGATACTGGACCCATCGTATTAACCACCAGGTCAATTTTTTCTGGAATAAACACACCATCCATCATAGCAGTGAGGAGTTTAATCTCGCTTGCGCTTTGAGGCAAACCGTAGCCAGTTTTATAAATTTATTTACTTTTTTACTTATTCCTGCGGCCATTATAGGAATTCCCACTGCAGTCATCGTCATAACACTTCCCATTCAATTGTTTTTGCAATTTTGGTACCATACCAAACATATTAAAAAAATAGGGCGTTTTTAGAGGATATTCTTGTTACTCCTTCACACCATCGGGTGCATCATGTCATTAATCCGGAATATATCGATAAAAACCATTCTCAGTATTTTTATTTTTTGGGACAAATTATTCCATACTTTCCAAGAAGAATTACAAGGAATCCCTCCTGTTTATGGCATTACAAGACCAGCTCAAACCTGGAATCCGATACGCATTAACTTTCAACATCTAGGCCTATTAATTTCTTATTCTTGGCGTGCAGAGAACTGGAAGGATAAATTGACCATTTGGTTTAAACCCACCGGTTGGCATGCAGAAAACTTCGAAGAAAAATATCCTGTAAATAAAATTACAAACGTGTATGCTTTTGATAAATATGGAACGGAAGCTTCTTCAACGCTTATTTATTGGTCCATTACCCAAGCATTGGTAACCTTGCTGTTTGCCAGTTTTTTTTTCTACAACATAGCCGCGATAGGCTTGCCTGTTATTTCTATTTACGGTTTGTTTGTATTCCTAACAATATATAGTTATACTGAATTAATGGATAAAAACCGCTTCTCTGTTTATTGGGAAACCGTACGTTTTCTATTCGGTTTAGCTATTCTTTATTATTTTGGGGATTGGTTTGGACTCAATTCACTATTTCTTGAGGGAAATTTTATCGTTGTCAGTTACCTCCTACTCTCATTAGTAATGACAGTTTATTTTTTGTCTTTTGAATTTAAAGCAAAAAACGTTGCACTTCTCAATGCCTAAATATCGACCATGAAAAATACCTTACTATTAAATAGTTACATCGCTTTATGTTTTATCTATCTCTTAATTATTCTCTTGGGTCACGAAAATATTGCTTGGTATATTAAGCCCTTTTTGATTCCATTTCTACTATTGGTGGTTTATCTCCAAAGTGATTTCCATTCAAAAAAGTTCCTATTAACCGCTTTAAGCTTTTCGTGGTTTGGCGATATCATCCTTTTATTTTCTGATAGAGATGAGATGTACTTCATCGTTGGCCTAATTTCTTTCTTAGTCTCTCCTATTGCTTATATTCTATTATTTAACAAACAACTAAAACCGCAAAACACCAAAAACAAGGCTGTTTTTTGGACTGGTGTCACTGCAATTATAATGTATTTAATCGTGATGATTGCCTTTTTGCTGCCGCGCCTTGGTGATTTAACTATTGCTGTTTTTGTTTATGCACTGGTTATCTCAACAATGTTGTTGTTTGCTTTTAAAGGTTTCCTGATATGGCAAACGCCAGCAAATTGGTATATTTTGATGGGCGCTGTTTTTTTCGTAAGCTCAGACAGCATTCTGGCCTTCAACAAGTTTTATAAGCCTGTTGTGTTGAGTTCCTTTCTTATCATGACTACTTATCTGATCGCACAGTATTTGATTGTATCCGGTATTTTAAAATTAAATCAAAAAAAATAGCATCCTCTATTACTAGAAGATGCTATTTATTTTTTTTTAGTTACCCCGATTAATGGGGCAATTTATCTTTTAAAACTCCATATAAATAAGTGCCGAACAAAGCTCCGAAAAGAACTACTAAAACGCTCCAAAAACCGGCACCTAGTAATATGAATATCGGACCCGGACAAGCACCAACGAGTGCCCAACCTAATCCGAAAAACACCCCTCCGATCAAATAACGTGCAGAGCCTTGCTCTTTATCTTTGATTTCAATTGCTAAGCCTTTGATATCTTTTAAATTTCTTCTTTTCATCAACTGAATTCCAATGAT
Source organism: Flavobacterium sp. ACAM 123 (assembly GCF_000264055.1). GTDB lineage: Bacteria > Bacteroidota > Bacteroidia > Flavobacteriales > Flavobacteriaceae > Flavobacterium. Next base: position 30,012 of record NZ_AJXL01000031.1, read on the forward strand.
TCCGGTTAGGACTGCAGTCATGATGATTCCGTACATATGAAACGACTGAAACTGAAACATTTCATAGATTCGGTACCAGGAAACGGCCTCTGATTTTGTCAATACTATTCCAAAAACAAAACCAACCAATAAATATTTTATTACTTTCATATTCTAAAAAATTAAGGGAAATAATAAATAAGCCATGATCAACCCTCCAACAAAAAATCCAATAACGGCCTTTAAAGAAGGGATTTGCAAGTTACTCAAACCGGAAATCGCGTGACCGGAAGTGCAGCCGCCCGCATAGCGAGTTCCAAAACCGATTAAAACGCCTCCTAGTAACAAAATCAAAATACCTTTTGGAGAAGTGAATATCTCCGGTCCAAAAAGGGCTGCGGGCATTAGTTTCCCGTTTGGAGAATCGATTCCCAATTGTGCCAACTGGGCTATAGTTTTTGGATTTATAGCAACATTTGAAGGATCAGCCATGAAATGAACAGCTATAAAGCCACCCATCATGGCACCTAAGACCACCACTAAGTTCCAACGTTGTGCTTTCCAATCGAAGTCAAAAAAGGCAACACGTTTCCCCAAGCCTGCCATAGAACACAACGAACGTAAATTAGAAGACATACCAAATGTTTTCCCAAAATAGGTCAAGGAAAGCATTATAATGCCAATCAAAAAACCGGATACATACCACGGCCATGTTTGAAAAATAATATTCATGTTTTTAATTTATTTTTTGCAAAAGTAAGGATTCTAACTTTTATAGTAATCACATTTTACGACACAATTGTTTTTAGAGGGTGGTTTCCTTTTTAAGTTTCCTCTATATTTGTGTTTTATAAGATATTGCCGGTAAAAATCGTTACTCTCTTATATTTACAACTGAATACAAATTACAAAAATTATAAAATATGAAAAAAATAATATTTTTTATCTTTCTACTCATCACCTCTGTTTCCTGCATAAGTACAAAATCTACTTTGCAAAACGTGGATGACAACGCTCCTATTCTCCAACTCTCCAGAAACAATACTTTTGTAATTACAGAATATAGCAAAGACGCAAAATATGGTTACGATAAAGACTATCCTGTTAATATTTTTTATCGAAACACAAAGGACGAATCTATAAACCAAGGACGATTTCTCCATGCACTAGCCGGACCAAACGGAGAAAACATCACATTCAAAAAGCTCGAAAGCTGCTGTCCATTCCCTAATAAAAGAAGCGAAATGGGCGCAGGATTTCTCGATGTTTATGATATAACATGGGAGGGTCAAAAGAAACCAATTATTTTATATGTAAATATTTATGAAAAAGGCGTGTTAATGGTACCTGTGGGATTTAGTTTAAAAAAATTTTAAATATAACAACTCTCACCCTAGCCCTGATAGAAGCGGTATCCTTACTAGTTTTTCTTTAAAAACAGTAAGATACAAGCGGATAGCAGGAAATAGCTTCTTAAAAAGAAATAAAATCTAAAGTTAAGTTGCAAATCATAACTATCTTTGCACTTTCAAAAAAACAATTATGAACATACAAGATATTCCTCAAATTAAACATACGGATAGCGGTAACTTTTTTTTACTGGCCGGACCTTGCGCGATAGAAAGTGAAGAAATGGCAATGCGAATTGCTGAAAAATTAATAGGCATCACTGACAAATTAGAAATTCCTTACGTTTTCAAGGGTTCGTTTAAAAAAGCCAATCGTTCAAAAATTGACAGTTTCTCCGGTATAGGCGACGAGAAAGCGTTAAAAATCCTTAGAAAAGTGTCTGAAACTTTTGGCGTTCCTACAGTAACTGATATTCATACGAATGAAGATGCGGAAATGGCAGCACAATATGTGGATGTACTTCAAATCCCCGCCTTCCTAGTTCGACAAACTGACTTAGTTGTGGCTGCAGCCAATACTGGAAGAGTAGTAAACCTGAAAAAAGGACAATTTATGAGTCCTGAAAGTATGAAACATGCTGTACAGAAGGTATTGGATTGTAACAATGGAAATGTAATGGTAACTGATCGCGGAACTATGTTTGGATACCAGGACATGATTGTTGATTTTAGAGGGATTCCTACGATGCAACAGCATGCAACTACAGTACTTGATGTTACGCATTCATTACAGCAACCCAACCAAACAGCAGGTGTTACAGGAGGAAGACCGGATATGATTGAAACAATTGCCAAAGCGGGAATTGCTGTAGGTGTTGATGGAATTTTCATAGAAACTCATTTCGATCCGGCTAATGCCAAAAGTGACGGAGCAAACATGTTGCATTTGGATTATTTTGAGGCCTTAATGACTAAACTAGTCGCCATTAGAAAAACGGTTAATACGTTCTAATTTTTATAACTTTTACTTTGAAAAATATATTTTTATTCGCAGCATTCATAACCTTCTTTTATTCTAACACAATAAGTGCTCAAGAAGAAATCAAAATACAAGATAAATATACAGCACATAAAAAGGGGAAATTCTTTGTATCGTGGGGGGGAAACCGAGAAAGTTATACTAAATCTGATGTGAACTTTAGAGGAAAGGATTACAATTTTACTATAGAAAATATAGTTGCTCATGACAAACCTAAGGGATGGCATGTTGATTATATAAATCCGGTAAGAATGACCATTCCGCAAACTAATTTTAGAATGGGTTACTTTATAAATGATCATTATAGTATTGCATTAGGAGTTGATCACATGAAATATGTGATGACTCAAAATCAAACGGCAAATATAACTGGAAGTATAAGCGCTAACACCCCGTTTGATGGAGTTTACAATAATACACCAACAGTAATTACTGAAAATTTTTTGATGTATGAGCATACTGATGGTTTAAATTATATCAACACAGAGCTTTCTAGACATGATGATATTTCGTCTTTATTCAAAATTAGAAATACTGATAAAATTCAAATTAATTTAACCGAAGGTGTAGGTGTTGGTTTGTTATATCCAAAAACTAATGCAACTCTTTTAGCTAAAGAACGTTACGATGATTTTCATGTTTCTGGCTATGGAACTTCTCTAAAAGCGGGTTTGAACGCAACATTTTTTAAACACTTTTATATACAAGGAGAGTTAAAAGGCGGATATATTAATATGCAAGATATTCGTACTACTAAAAGTGTTGAAGACAGTGCTTCACAAGATTTCTTCTTTTTACAGAGACTTATCGCTTTTGGAGTTATTTTTAAAATCTAAATATACCCTACAATTATTTGATGAGGCTGTCCGTAACTGGCAGCCTCATTTTCTTTAAAGTACATTTTAAACCCCTTTTTTACATTAGTTTTAGCTCTGTCTCTGTAATATCTGATATTTTATGGTTACTTTAGTAGCTCATTATTAAACTAGCCTTTGGTATTAAAAAGGTATTATTTTTTAAAGGAATGGGGAAAATGAAACGAACAGAAGAAAATGTTATAAATAATAATTATGATAATTATGACAGTTTCGATAACTTCGAAAAATTTTTTGATTTGGCACCCGACTTACTCTGTGTAGCCGGATATGATGGCTATTTGAAAAGAGTAAATCCAGCAGTATCAGAATTATTGGGTTATACAAAGGAGGAATTACTATCTAAACCCATCGATGAATTCGTTTATCCTGATGATCGAAAAAGTACTTCCAGCGCCAGAAATGAACTTAGAAAGAAAATCTCTTTATTTAATTTTGAGAACCGTTATATCACCAAAAGTGGCGCTATTGTATGGCTATTATGGACTTCATTACCCATAGAAAGTGACAAAGTGGTATATGCTATTGCAAAGAACATCACTTATAAAAAAGAACTAGAAGAGGAGCGAAATATACATTTAGCCGAACTGACAAAAATTAATCACGAATTCAAGCAGATTACTTATTCCACTGCTCACGATATCAAGTCACCTGTTAATAATATGCTGACCGTTTTTGAACTTTTAGATCTTTCTAAAATTACGGATTCGGAAACTCTTGAATTTATTTCGATACTAAAATTTTCGACAGAGGGTTTAAAACAAATGCTGAGTGAGTATATAGCAATTTTAAATGAAACAAATATAATTAATTCCCATCTCGAAGAATTAAATTTAAATGCTACCTTAGATGAAGTTTTACTTTCCATTAATTCAATAATCAATAATTCAAATGCGATAATTAATGTAGATTTTTCAGAATTTGAAACTATTAGTTTTAACAAAGGCTATTTGAAAAGTATTTTTCTAAACTTGCTGACAAATGCAATCAAATATTCTAAGTATGATTGCGTACCCATTGTTTCCATTTACTCAAAAATTGTCAATGGAAATAAACAATTAATTATATCTGATAATGGAATTGGGTTTGACATGGATAAGGTAAAAAGTAAAATTTTTGGCCTACATCAGAAGTTCAATGATAATATTGACAGCCAAGGTATTGGTCTCTATTTAGTTTACAACCATATTACCAGTCTTGGAGGCAAAATAGCAGTGGAAAGCAAAATAAATGAAGGCGCTAAATTTATCATCACATTTAAGAGTTGAAATGAAAATTAGGAAATAAGGTGCTTGAATTTTTAGAATTGTAATAGTGATGCGATGAAAGAATATTTAAGTGTAATACTCTTATGATAGAAATTCCCAAAATACCAAAGTTACGCTCTTCAACCGTTACCTTTTCAGTACTTGAAATACTTCAAACTATTGTATTGATTTGTTTTATACTTTATTTTGGAAAAACTCTTTTTATTCCTCTTAGTTTTTCGTTATTGATCAGTTTTATTCTTTTTCCGGTTTGTAAATGGATAGAGGGTAGAGGAATAAACAAAATAGGAGCTATTATACTTTCCCTTTTAATCATTATCTTATTTATCGCAATCATCGTTTATTTACTTTTTGTACAAATCAATGAGTTCTCTAATGAATGGGGACTGTTTCGTGAAAAACTTTTGGAAGCTTTGAATCAAATCAGTGTTTTTATCGCTGAGCGATTTGAAATAACTACGGAAGAACAAGTTGTTTTTTTTAAAAACTCCATTAATAATTCTAGTACACAGGTATTTTCATTCCTCCGAAGCTCACTGTATTCGCTCTCAGAATCTCTATTTTTTCTTTTAATTATACCTGTTCTCTCAGCGCTTATTCTCTATTACCGCCCGATATTGGCAAAAGCGTTGTATCAAATTTTTCCTGCTAACAAAAAAGAAACGATTCATGAAATCCTGATTGAAACGATACGTGCGTATTATGATTTTATCAAAGGAATGTTCTTAGTCTATATCGCCGTTGGACTTCTAAATAGTATTGGCCTTTTAATTGTTGGAGTGCCACATCCATTTATGTTTGGTTTTATCGCCTCCATTCTTACTTTTATTCCCTACGTAGGGATTATGATATCCTCTCTTTTACCCATTGCCGTTGCTTGGATAACATTTAATTCCATATGGTATCCATTAGGTGTTGTTTTAGTTTTTACGATTGTGCAGGCATTGGAAGCGTATGTGATATTTCCTTTAGTAGTAGGCCACCGCTTAAAAATTAATACATTAGTTATCATCATTATGATCACTGCGGGAGGAATTTTATGGGGTGCTGCAGGAATGATTCTATTTATTCCATTCACAAGTATCGTAAAACTAATTGCCGATCGTTCACCCCGTTTAAAAATATTGTCTATCCTCTTGGGAGAAGAAGAGAAAGAGCCTAATAAAACACAACTCTAATTTTTGTCCACGTTTCTTTACACTTGATTCAGATACTTAGTACTTAAAAACAGCTCTACACTATTGGAGTCTTTGGATCAAAAAAACCAAAAGTGTTACTCTTGTAGTTTTTTTACAGTGTCTCCGTATTTTTTCCGTGTTTTGGGAATTATGACCACGAATATTTTTAGATAAACGTCAATATAAATTACAACGCTAATTCCACTAAATTCCAGTTAGCTCAAAGCATCAATGTAAAAGCATAACTTTGAGAGTACTAAAAACGAAGATTATGCAATTACAAGACTCCTTTTCTATTCCAAAGATATTCATTGGTTTAGATATTCACAAAAAAAGCTGGACAGTTTCTATTTAAACAGATTTATTTTTTCACAAGACTTATTCTATGCCTTCTAATGCAGAGGATTTGTATCTATATGTGGAGCGAACATTTCCAGATCACGCCGTTGATTTAGTTTATGAAGCGGGTTGCTGTGGCTTCTCCGTTTCAAGATATTTTTTAAACTTAGGATGGAACGTTCTAGTTGTTAACCCCTCAGACGTAAAGAGAGGAGATAAAGAACGATATCAAAAAACAGATGCCTTAGATTCTAAAAACTTGTCCAATCAATTAAAATCAGGTGTTCTTAGAGGAGTTTTTATTCCTACAGAAGAGCACGAACAATTTACGACCTTGGCTCGCCATAGAACCCAAGTGACCAAGAAACTGCTACAAACCAAATCACATATCAAAAGTATGTTGCTGTTTCATGGAATAAAGGTACCTGAAGAATTTGATAATTCTAATTGGAGTATAGCTTTTATTGTGTGGTTAGAGGATATTAAATTCAGTAGCTCTTGTGGTGATTTAGCATTGCAAGGAAAAATACGAATGTTCAAGTTTATCAAATCAGAATATTTAGAAATTGCAAATCAAATGCGCGCTTATTGTAGAAAAAACAATAACAAAGATTACAATCTTTTGAAAAGTATTCCTGGAATAGGAGGCTATCTAGCAAGTGTAATCTTGGCAGAATGTGGGGATTTACGTCGGTTCAATAACGAAGGGGAGTTTAGTTCCTACATCGGATTAGTTCCTGGAATGTATAACAGTGGAGAGTCAGAAAAGTGTTTAGGAATTACGCCAAGAAGTCGTTCTCAATTACGAAGTTATTTAGTAGAAGCTGCTTGGGTCGCTATTAGAAAAGATACAGAAATGCAGAATTATTATCGAAAACATCAAGGTAAAAACGTAAAAAGTGTCATTATAAAAGTAGCTCATAAAATGGCCAGAAGAATTCTTTCTGTCATTAAGACCGAAACCGCATATCAAATTAATAGAAATTTAGTCCCGATAGCTATCGCGATAGAATAATAAAAATAACCTTCTTAACAAGCTCAATCATACAAGAAAAATAGACTACAAAACCGCCATGGTGGTTCCATAAAATGAAGCCACATCTCAAAGTAGGTAGCTATTTTATTTATTGCTTCGCCAATTCAAGCGGAGCTCTTGGGTCTTACAATCATACCGATGCTGGTGGCTGCCAT
>NZ_AJXL01000032.1 GCF_000264055.1 Flavobacterium sp. ACAM 123
TTATATTTATCGGATATATTAATATTCATTCGCTTAATGGCTTCTAGATCTCCAACCCATGTCAATACTTTGGAATCAGTCAGATCCTTTTTTATTAATAATATATGTAGAAAACTATTGAGTGAACTTAAGAACATAGTTAAATTAACTTCTGAATATGGAAAATAGCCTGTTTGACAAGAACCTTCTTTTAATAAAAAACTTTGACCTTTTTCTATAATATGGTAGGGGTAATTTTCAATTAACTCCATAGCTTTCTCAAATTATTTGGTCTAATATAAATTAATTGACCACTCGCTAAATATGGTTCAACCCACATAATAATTATTGGTCTGTCTGAATCTATAGATATTAAATTTTTGTAAGTAAATAATTTTTCAATCCTTGTTACACCAAGTATAATGAATCTTACATCATACTTTTCAAGTGATAAATTATTGTTTTTTAATATTTCACAAACATCTTTCTCACTGGTCTGTACTTCTGTAAAGGGATTTTTTAGAATTAAAATATATTGTTCAGAAATTTTAGTTTTAAATCTTGAAATAAAATTGAAACCAAAATTATTTCTAAACACATTTTCTACTTTCAAAATATCAGGATCTATTAGATAATACTCAGATATAGGATATTTAGTCAAAAAGTGTAATAGATTTGAACCTACGCTTCCTAAACCTACAATTGCCACAGATAAATCTCTGTCGATTTCAATGCCTGAAGTTCTGACATCTAATCTCTTTGGAGAAATATTTGCAAAACTTATTTTTTTTACATTTTCTTTTCTAGATATCGAAGATTGTAAATATTGCCAATTTTTAAGGCCTCTACAACCTTTAACGCTTTTATCTAAAAGTGGATATAACCAACCATATAACTCGTTATATTTGGTTTTAAAAATAACAATAAAATCGCTCTGGGATAATTTATTAACCTTCCTTTTAAAATCATCTTGATTTCTGATGTAATTTATAGACTCATTATAGTTAATCTTAAAGGGAGGATTTACATTCTCATATTCTGAAATGAAAACTTCTATTTTTTTAAACTTGATATTTCTTATTTTAAGATACTTTTCTAATTGCTCAAAAAGATCTTCTAGGTTATATACTAAGTATTGAAATTGACCGAAATTATTTAAAAATTTCACTGCTTTTATATTATCGAAATTAATAAAGTCAATTAAGCATAAACCAATGTCCTGTAATACATTTTTTTCATCGTAATTAATATTCCAGTACGCAGAGAATTCTCTTTTAAACTCTTCTTGACAATAAACTGTATCATCTTTATCTCGAAGTATCGATTTCGCTTTGCTAATTAAGTCAAGAGTAATTGTCGGCAAGTCATTTATTCTAAAGGAGTAATTTTCACTTTCATCCACAATGCAAATGCTAAAATCATCATTTACATGTGGTATGAATTTAATATCGTCATAACATCGTTCATCAATAAATATTTTAGGCAAATAAACTGACATCGGTTCTTTAAAAGCAACATATAATTGAATTATCCTTAAACCGTGATTTAAGGATAATTCTGTTTCAACAGAAATAACTTGATGATATTTTTTTAATGATTTATTACCTTCAATTTCTTTTGTTAATAGAATTTGAGCATTTTCTGTTTTTTGAATTATCTTTATTATTTCATCTATCGTCATTAGGCAGATTTATTATCGAAACTTACTTGATCAGGACTAGAGTACACTCTAGCTGAAGAATTTGACTTTTCTTCCTTTATCAATGAACACGGAAAACGATCGCCTAAATGCTTTTGCCATTTAGCACACGCATCTTTTTTAGATTCCAATTCAATAGCTTGTTCTGCAGACTTTATAAAAGAATCTAAAGCACTCAAAAAATTATTTTTGGTAGTTTCAGCAGAATATTTATCTAAAAGATTTTCATTTTTATCAACTGTTGGTCTATAACATTCATAGCTGACATAATTAAATTTTGTCTCGTCTATATTTGATTGTATTTTTTTTAAAGTTTCTAATAATGATTTATCATCACGACTATTTTCAACATAATGATTTGAAGCAAGAATTGTAAAAATCATTCCACTTGGAAATATTAATTTAGAATTGTCATTTTGCTTTTTATCTGACCAAGCTTTTAAATATCTAACAATTCGTTTCAATTGTGATTTTCCTTTGGCTTGATCATCAAACCATTTTTTAAACGCATACGGATCACTTAGTATCCATCCTTTAGATAGATGAGCTATTTCAGGAGTTTCATCATCTAATGTATTTTCATTGTCAGATTTTTCTATTTTATAATAAATAGGTAAATCAACATGATAATCACTTTTGTAAATTACGCGGATACATGTGTTTTTATCTAAAGATTCAGAACTTGTTCTGTTTTTAACTGCTTCATAAATCCAGTTATGGGCCATTTGAACAGAAGGTTTATCTTCTTTTTTTCCGAAAATATATACCCCATCATCTACATCATATTCTTTCGATATAGGTTGAATTGTAGTATTCATCATAAAAGAACCTTGTCCTTTAAAACTAACTGTATGTTTCTCTCGTTTTTCTTCGAAGTATTTTACAATATCAGTTCTAATTGAATTTCTAGAGGTTCTCAAAGTTTCTTTTTTCTTTGATGATAATTTTATTATATCATCAAATTCTGTAAAAGTAGAATGTAAATCAGCCATTTGTAATATATGTTTTAAGAGTTGTAAAATAATATTCTATTTCTTTAGTTTTTTCAAAAACTAATGCCTGGTCATCAGCTTTTATTTTCATCAATTGGAAAGCCTCTTTATTAGCTACATCAAGCTGAATTAAGCTTTCTTGTTCTTTGGAAATATTAGCAGATGGAATTCTCATATAATCAATTTCAATATCAGCAATCTCTTTTACTTTGGTCATGAAAAAATCAGAAAAATATGCTTGGCCATTCATTGATGTTTCAAATAAATCAGCTCCCCAATCTTTAAATGATCTTTCATTTTTTAAACCAGTAGGTTTTCCACCAGTAACACTTAAACTACTTAAAGATAAAATGCTAATTTTGTTGTATTTTTTACCTTTTCCGACAAAACAATTTAATGCTTCTAATAATCCTACTAAAGTCGGATTATTTGCCCAAACACCTCCATCAACAAATTGTTCATTATTATAGTATGGTATTTCTGCCATAGGAAAATATGTTGGTGCAGCTGATGTTGCCAAGGCTATATCTGCCATTTTCGCATTATTATCTCTAGATAAATCACCTTCTCTATGATCGTATTTAAAAACTTTTGGCTTTGCTTCCGTAATTGAATAACTTGGAATACAAAGTAAATTATTGGAATCGCCAATTTTTTTCTCTCCAAAAATTTCTTCTAACGATTCTCTTAAACCTTGATTAGAATATTTTCCACCAAATGCTATTTGCTTCCAAAAGCCTTTATTTATTTTTCCAAAAAAAGGTACATTAATATCTTTATGCTTAGGAAATATGACTTCTCCTTTTGCTTCATAAAACTTACAAATATCTTTAGCTGGAATTTTGCATGACAAAGCTAAAGCTATCAAGCCTCCAGTTGACGTTCCGCAAATCATATCGAAATGATCAGAAGTTCTACAATTATATTTTTTTTCAAATTTTTCAAGAATTCTTGCAGAATAAAGACCTTTAATTCCACCTCCATCTATTGATAAAATTTTAAAAGTTTGTACTTTATCCATGTAATACTTTTATTAATTTTCTTTTTACATTATGGCTAATCTTCAATTATTATCAGGTAACAAATTGAAAATGTTATAAAATAACAATTACAATTAAACTTCCTCTCCCTGCAACGCCTCTCCCTGCAACGCCTCTCTCAATAACTGCTGCAACAACATTTCATTATGCCCTTGACTTTGCTTTATCCTTCGCTCTAGACCCTCACAAGTGATAATTAACTCTTCATATTTATCTTGGACCTCTATTGGTATTAATGGAATTGGAGTTTCTTTTATTGTAGATATCTTTAATGTTACATTTGCTGCTCCTTTCATTTTTTCAACGAAAAATAATTCTTTAAATGAATCCAAATAATTAAATATAAATTTCATATTAAAATATTCTGGAAATAACGGCATTATACAAGCTAAAATATTGCCCACTGCAAACTCACCTTCTTGATAATGTATCCTTTTTAACGAAGCATGGCCATGACCTGTTGATGAAACTAACGGAACAATTACTCCTTTGCCCTTAAAATGGACTTCATTATGGGATAACCTATTTTCACTCGTTACAACTAAAGGGATTTTACCTGAAATGGCTTTTTGAATTCCTATTAAACCTTTTTCAACACTAAACAATTCCCCCAACCTACACCAAGCACGCGGTTCAGGAATTTCAAAGGGAATTTCTTCCTCGGAAATTGGTGCTAAAGGTTTTTCTTTTTTGATTTTTTTATCAGCAATGAGTTGGGCTTTTTCGGCTTTAATTTTTTCAAGGAGTTGTTGTCCTGGTTGGCTAAAGCCAATTGGATTGCTATCATTTGGAATGGGTTTCAACCCATTCCAAATGATTTCGTTTGCGGAAAAAGTTGTGTTATCATTCAATAAATAGCCTCCTGCTTTAGCTGGAGGAATAGTAATATTTGTGTTTTCGGCTTTAGCCAAAAGTTTCCCTTGTATAGCTTCACGCAAAAATGATTGACGGAGTTGTTTTATGAGGTCGAGTTGGTGGGTGAGTTCTGAAGTTAATTCTCCTTTTTTATCACTAAGAAAGTTTAATTGCTTTAAAATTTCTTTTTGAGCTTCAATACTTGGTAATTCAATTTCATAATTAAAGAACCTATCTTTTTGCAATCTTATTCTTTGTGTTGTACCATCACTGCTTTGTTTACAGATATAATCAAAAAAGTTGTAGTGGTTATATATAAAAAAAAGTCTTTACTGATTTTGGTTTCGTCAGGTTCAATACACCAAAAGTCATTTGTAATTACTGCACCATCTAAATCTTCTGGAATAATTCCAAAAGCACCATTTCTAGCATCAATTCCAGATAACACGAAATCACCACTTTTAACTAAAGACATTGGAGATTTAATTGTAGAGCCTTTCACAATACTTCTAGGTATTACACCTTTATGGTAAAGTTTTATAGTAACCAGCTTGTATTCTTTTTCTGAATCTATTTTTTCAGGAGTTCTTTTTCTTTTAAGAATATCGCCCAATACATATTTCTTCCAACTCATTATTTCACCGCTTGTTTTAATTGGTTTAACAGCTCATTACTTTTTTCGAAAGAAGTATGCAGCATTTCCATCAACTCGGCACTGTTGTATTCGTGCGCTTCCTCGGCTTTAGTTGGGTTTTTTATGTCCAAATCGTAATTACGATCTTTGATCGTTTGTATGTCTACTTTCCAAGCAATATCGCTTTCCTCACGGTTGTTCCACCATTTTTTAATCGGGTTGAATTCCTTCGCTTGAATGGGTTTGGTTTTGTTGTAGGCTTTTTGTCCATCGGGTAAGCGGTGTTCGTAATACCAAACTTCTTTGGTAGGCGTTCCTTTGGTAAAAAACAATAAATTGGTAGCCACTGTTGCATACGGTTGAAAAACAGAGTTAGGCAAACGTATAATGGTGTGTAAATTACAATCTTCTAATAGTTTCTGGCGTACTCGTTGTTTTACACCATCGCCTGTAAGCGAACCATCAGGCAAAACGATTCCTGCACGACCGCCTTGTTTCAATAAATGAATCATCATAATCAGGAACAAATCGGCACTTTCTTTGGTTCTAAAGTTCTGCGGAAAGTTGGTTTCGTTATTATTGGCTACAATACCTCCAAAAGGTGGGTTTGCCAAGATAGCGTTGACACGGTGTTTTTCGGTAAAATTAGAAAGTGGTTGGTCTAGCGCATCCCCAAAACGAATGTTAGGCACTTCCATATCGTGCAAAATCAAATTGGTCGTGGCTAACAAATACGGTAAAGGTTTGTATTCCCAACCCATTACATTATCGGCTATGCTTTTGCGTTCTTCTACGCTGTTGGCTCGCTTTTTTAAATGTTCAATCGCACAAGTTAAATAACCACCCGTTCCACAAGCCGGATCCAAAATTTTTTCGCCTAATTGTGGGTCAATCATTTCGGTAATAAAACTCGTAATGGCTCGAGGAGTGTAGAACTCCCCACTTTTACCTGCACTTTGCAATCCTTTTAGAATGGCTTCGTATAATTCGCCAAAAGCATGACGGTCTTTGGCAATGTTAAAATCTATTTCGTTGAGTTTATTCAATACCTTACGAATGTTGATGCCGCTTTTCATGTAATTATTATTCCCTTCAAAAACCTCACGTACAATCAACGCACGACGGTTGCCCGCGCTTACATCTATGTTACGCAAAGCAGGAAAGAGTTGGCGATCTACAAATTCTAGTAATTCATCGCCAGTCATGCCTTCATCATCGCCTGCCCAATTGCTTTTTTCTTTAATCCAATGAAATAGATCGGGAATGGGTGATGTATAATTATCATCCATCAATTCGAGTTCTTTGTCTTTATCTGAAAATATTTTAAGAAAGAGCATCCAACCGAGTTGTTCTATGCGTTGGGCATCACCGTTTAGTCCAGTGTCTTGCCACATTATTGTTTGTATGGATTTTAGTATTCCTGAAATGTTGCTCATTTTTAGTATTTAATTTTGCTTAATATATTTTCAATTCTAGCTGCAAAAACTTCAATATCAACATCAAAGAAATTTACGTCTTCATCAATAATATAATATCCATGATGACTTTCTGTTTTTTTTAAATTTTGAAAATTCTTTTATCAGTTGCAAATCATCTAATGTTTCATATATTCCTTTATTATTTTTTTTCCGAACCCATAAAACTGATGATACCTTATTTAAATGGAAAGCTGTATCCAATGATATTACTACATCTCCAAAAGTAAAATCATTTACAATGTCTGTCTTTTGGTATAACCACATATTTCGATTATCACGACTTGGCGGTAAAAGTTTCATTACTTTTCCTACCAAGCTAATCAAGCTATTATTTAGTTTGTTTTTTTCTGAGTAAAGTTCTTCAATAATATCATTATTGTTTATTAAAAATTTAAAATATTCTTTATCGATTGATTCCATATAAGTAAGGTTTTCAATAGATTTAATAAAATCTATCAGGAAAGTTGTGTATTGATTGTTTGCGTTTACAAAATAATAGCCCAAGGATTGCTTCAATTTGCTGAAAAAAGAATCATAGGTTACATTTACGAATGAACTTGATCTGATATCTTCTTTTTTTAATGACAATACAATAAAAACATTTTTTTCTTTGTATTCGTATTTATCTAAAACAGATTTTTCATATAAATTTAAATCATTTGACAGCCAATGATAAATCTTGTTTTCAATAGTAATTACTAAATCGTTACATTCAATTACTAAATCTATTCGTTTATTCTCATTTGCATAAAATTCTCTATAAATGTTTTTCGTGTCAAGATTAAATTTTGCTGAGATTGACTCATCAACACAATCTAATAGGGACTTTAAAAGCAAATCTTTGAACTTATGATTCTGAGAAGTATCAAAGAAAAAACTTAATATATTACTGCACACATTTTCAAAATGAGGTTGCCCAGATATTTCTAAATAAGTTGGCAATACTATTTCTTTTTTTGGGAGTTTACTGAAGTTTTCTAATAAGTCGCCATATTGTTGGATTTTGTTCATTTTATGTAATTCTACTTTTTCTTTTTACTGCATTTTTTAATTTTCCAAATTGTTCTTCGTCAAATTCATTCATAATTTTAAATGGATCTGGTTCTACGGCTATCCATTTACCTTTTTCATATTCAAAAGTGTAATTCAATCTTTCCTCAAAATTGGAAGAATGGTTGTTAATTACGATTTCTAATAGGTCTTTGGGCTTCAGTTGTAAAGGAACATCAAAAGCGTCGGGTTCATTAACCCTCGCTAATAATGTTGACTTGTTTAATTCAAAATTGAGATCGATCATTGACGTTGGCATCATTGGAGATCCCATGCAAAAGACCTTTTTATTATTATTGAATTGATACAATATCCAATAGTGTTTCAGTTTTTCAACATCACCAGTGGCACAAGTACAAAATTTGATTTTATCAGAAACTTTACACATAGCTAAACTTTTCTATACAATTCGGTTTCTAAATCTCTAATGGCTTCTAGATACTGTTCTTTGTCTCCAAAACGGCTAATGATTTCTGTGGGTGATCCAAATACATCAAAAGGTCGAACTCTTAAAACATTAATATTCTCAATATTTTCGACGCCTTCATCAGCGTATTTATCCAATAAAGTTTCTAATACCTTACGAGCTTGTTCTTCGTATTTGGTAAAGTAATTACGTTTTTTAACATTGTTGGCTCTTTCCTTGCGGGTTAGAGGTTGTTGGTCATAAGCCACATGACAAATCAAATCAAATAAATCTAACTCTCTATCAACAGCGTCGTACAAGGCTTCCACCATCACGCCCTGATCTTGCAATTCTTGAATAATAGCCTGTTTTTTATCTGCTTCATTCCAAGTCAACAAGAAATCATCTAAAGATGCATATTTCCCTTTGATAATTTGTTTAGTATAATCTTTTAAGCTGATCGTAATCGGTTTTCCATTCGAATCAAAATACAACTCTCTGCTTATTAGCACTGAAACATCTACACCGTTAACGTATTGTTTAACTCTTTTTTTATAATCTCCGTCAGAACTTGGTTCTCTTACTTCAGGTTTTTCAATAATAATTTCTTCACCCGTAAGTTCGTCTATGATAGGATCAGGATCTATATATTCTTCATCAATTATAGTTTCTAAATCGGTATCTTCAGTAGTTGGTTTTACAACGATGGGATCACCATCAAAAGCGGGATCGGCAAAATTGTCTGTAGCATTTCTAAAATCCAATATAGTAAAATACAATTTATTGAACTCTTCATTGATGCGAGTTCCACGCCCTACAATTTGCTTGAACTTAGTCATAGAATTGATGTTGGCATCTAACACAATTACTTTACACGTCTGCGCATCAACACCAGTAGTCATCAACTCTGAAGTGGTTGCAATAACAGGATATTTTTCTTCGGGATTAATAAAGTTGTCCAACTCACGTTTTCCTTCCTCATTATCACCTGTAATTTGCATCACGTATTTGTAATTTTCGGCAACCAAATCGGCATTGTGTCTAGCTATGGCATTTCGCATCCTTTCTGCATGATCGATATCCGAGCAGAATATAATGGTTTTCGCAAAACGGTCTAATCCTGTTAGGTATTCAGTAACTTTTTTGGCAATGACATCAGTTCGTTCGTCAATAACTAAAGTCCTATCGAAATCTTTACGATTGTAAATGCGATCTTCAATATCATTACCTTCTTTATCTGTTTTACCCTGTTCTGGACGGTAGCCTTCGGTGTCCACGTTCAAAGCCACACGAATGACTTTGTAAGGAGCTAAAAAGCCATCATCAATCCCTTGTTTGAGCGTATAAGTGTAAACAGCTTCACCAAAATACTCCGTGTTGCTAGTTTCCTTTGTTTCTTTTGGTGTGGCGGTTAAACCAATATGAGTCGCTTGGTTGAAATACGTTAGAATTTCTCTCCAAGCACTATCTTCTTTTGAGCTTCCTCTGTGGCACTCATCAATAACAATTAAATCAAAGAAATCAGGAGAGAAATCTTTATATGCATCTTCAATCCCTGGTTCGTTATTGGTTAGACCTTGGTACAAGCCCAAGAATACTTCATACGCTTTATCCGAAGTATCAATTCCTCGTTTTTGATTGCTTATTAATTCTTCCTTGCCATTACTATGACTAATGACTTTCTTTTTGATAACGGTCATTTTGTCTTTGAAATGCTTAAAATCTCCCTTTCGAGTTTGGTCTATTAAAGCCGTTCTATCTGCAAGGAACAAAATTCTTTTTTTGGCTCTTGATTTCCACAATCGGAAAATTATCTGAAATGCGGTATAGGTTTTCCCAGTACCCGTAGCCATAACTAAAATGATTCTGTTTTGCCCATTTGCAATAGCTTCAACCGTACGATTGATCGCAATTTGTTGGTAATACCTCGGTTTTCTGCCTGAACCGTCTGAAAAGTATTTTTGTAAAGCTATTGTTTCCCCTATCGGCGTTACAATACCTTTGTATTTTTTGTATTTCTCCCATATTAATTCAGGAGAAGGAAATTCGTCTAAGGATAGTTCTGTTTCGATACTTGAGTCAGAAGCTGTTCGATCATGGAATAAAAAACCATCACCATTACTGCTGAAAACACAAGGAATGTCAAGAATCGTCGCATAACCTAAAGCCTGTTGTATTCCAGAACGTATAGCATGTTTATTGTCTTTAGCTTCAATGACTGCAACAGGATTGTCTTGGTAATACAGAATGTAATCTGCACGTTTGCGCTCCCCACGAGATGTCAATTTACCTCTTACGTAGATTTTACCATCCGTAAAAAATACTTCTTCCAATATTTGCTTTTGTACGTCCCAACCTGCGCTTACCAAAGCAGGTGTGATAAACTTGGTACAGATGTCTCTTTCTGATAAATTCTTTTTATTCATTTTTACAAATATGTAGGAAATTCACTTTGCTAAGATATTGAAAAAATAAAGTTTATGAGTACGGTAAGACGTAAAGAAGTTAATTTTTTGATTTTTTACAGTTATTGTTTTCAAATAACAATATGAAATAAGTGGGCGACTATACTTACACCGGTATCTTAAAACAATTCTCACTACTGCATTGTATTTGGATTAATGTAAAAAACGGTGTGTTTTTTATTGAATGTGTGACTTACTAACCTGCAAGTAAATACCGCTATTCTTGCCTCAAATAACTCCAAATACTTTTCCTTAAGTTCAACAGATAGAATAGAAACTTCAATTTCCAGTTTCTTATTACCAATTAATTTTATATTTCACGCTTCGCCCTTCTCCTTCTCTAGTAAAAGCTCCGATTTCGAATAACAGTTGTAAATCTCTTGTTGCTGTTGCTTTTGATGTTTTGGTTAGGCCAATGTATTTTTTGGCAGTCATACCACCTTCAAAACTATGTTTCCCTTTTTCGGTCATTTTTTGAATCACTTTCAGTTGACGATCATTCAATTTATTTTTAAAACGATTAAAGTAAATTGCTTTTTCAATGACATAAAGGACTGTTTCTTTAACTTCTTTTTGAGCTTCTATCAAAATGGTAAAAAAGTAACGCAACCAGTTATTGACATCTTGTGTCCTTTGTGCGTGTTTTAGCGCTTCGTAATATTCTTTTTTATCTTCTTCAATTTTTTTTGAAATACTAATCATTACAGGCTTTTCTAGAGTTTCTGCCAATGATTTCTCTGCCAATGCCCTACCAATTCTACCATTTCCGTCTTCAAATGGGTGCAAGGTTTCAAAATACAAATGCACTAAAGCCGAGCGTAGCATTGCTCTTCCAATTTGTCCAATTTCGTGGTATGGAAAATTTTGATACCACTTTTCAAATTCGATTAAGAGTTTAGGAAAGTTTTTTGATGGAGGTGCTTCAAAATGGATTTCGATTTTTCCAGCTCGACCCGATATAATTTGCATAGTATTAGTACTGCTTCTCCACTCTCCTTCCTTTACCGTTTTATCGACCTTCATCAACGTTTGATGCCATGCTTTCAGCATTTGCAAGGTTAATGGAGTTTGGTAGTCATTTCTCACTTGCAGCATCAATTCTGATATTGCATTTGCTCTTTTATCTTTTGAGATACTTGTATTATCAGAAATGCCCAATTGTTTTTGTAAAGAGGACATTACATCTTCTCTACTAAAATACTCACCCTCAATTTCAGAAGTTTTTAGTGCTTCAGCAATAATTATTTGCAGAATTATTTCCTTTTTGTTGATTTCTGATACATTAACAAACAAGCCATTTACTTCACCCAACTGGACGGCAAATTCTTGAAAGTAACTACTAAATTCATCGATTTTAAAATGAAAATTTGGGAATTCGTTATGTTGCCAGAAGTACTCCATGAGCCGTTTATTATTTTTAATCGGCTCAAATATACAAAAATAATGAGCTGATTAAGTATTTTAATTGGCTCATTATTCTACTATACTCAAAGATATCATGAATCTCCTTTGCTTGAATAAGTGTATTTGAAAAACTAAAGCACTCTACTTGCACTAGAAAAGGACTATCGATTAAGTCTGTTTTTTTAACTTTAATTAGTGTTTTTTGATTCGCACCACTAGCCATTTTGGATGGTATGTAAATACATTATTGCATTTTTTAACCGTATAAAATTTGCGCTAAACCAAATTTGATCATTAAAATTAGATTATCTAAACTAGCTTTTAGAGCTTCAAAAAAATTCAAATAAAAATACAAAATAAGTACTTTTCTTACAGCAAAAAAATTTATTTTAAAACGTAAAAAAACAGCAAAAAAAGGCTTATTTTTGATCATGCTAATTTCCGTAGAGCAATATAGCATGCCTAAAAAACCTTGTACCTCGTTTGTACCTCTAAACGCTAGAGCCCGCCAATACTGGTAAACTAAATTCCTGTATTGGGAAGTAGTTTTTTAGTACTCAGTCGTAGATTTTTATGTAATTCAAATAATAATTATTAGACTGCCACTTCAGGCTATTCATTCCAAATCTCGGCGGTAATCGCTCAAGAAATATAAACCAGAAACAAGCTTAGTACGGTCGCTGTTTCTGGTTTTGTTCTTACGGACTATCTCTTGCGGCCTTTTCAATGTAAGGCGGAAGAGCACGCATCATCATCTCGTTTGTTCGATGATAATAATTATTGTGTCATTAGTTAAGTGGTCGCCTTTTTATTAATCGCAAATATTTTTCGCAGTCAAATGATTACGAAGTACAAACTACCTCAAAGTAATAAAAAGAATGAGCATCTGCTTTTTACAAGTATGGACTGCTGTCTTTGGTAGATTTTACTCAGTAAAAATAATAGTGGACCTGTATCTTATTTCTGACGTATCTTCATTTCTTTAATTACAATCAAATCTTTCAATTTGTAAGTCTACATTATTTTTGTGAATGTTAAGCTTTCTTGGGTTTTTCTGTGCAAAGGAAGAAATTAATTGCATGATGTAGTGGTTCGTTTTATAAGGTGTAATATATTCTTTTATTTCGGATAAGTCATTAATGGCTATATCAGAATCAATATAACCCATGCCGCTAAAGTGTCCATTTTCAACCCAAATATAGCTATTTTCGTCGTTGGTTCTGCCTTTATCAATTATAGCAAAACTTGGCCTACTATTTAAATAAAAATCGATTGCTGCTTGAATCTGATCATTGTGGAAATCACTATCTGGTAAATTTTCGCTACTCGTTTGCAATGGAGTCTCTCCGTCTGTAACACTGCCATATTTACAAAACCTTTGATCAATATTAAACTGTTTAGCGAGTTCCTGCAATAAATTTATTCCGTCGTAGATGGAATTAAAAGTTTCAATGCAACCTTGATTTTTTGCTAATTTTCCAATTGCCATGTAACGATATCCGTTTCTAGCTTCATATTCAAATAATCCGTACTTTGGCTCAAATCGTTTTAGTGCTTTGTTATATTTTGGCCACAATTCTTTTATTTCAGTACATTCAAGCACTAATGCCATTAATTCGGTACCACATACCTCAAAAGTAATAGCGTGTATGTCTCGCAAGAAATTTTGTCTTTGCGCTGTAATTTTATGACCTGTAAAGTGTGATGCGACCCGTTTTTTTAAATTAACTGCCTTACCAATATAAATTACTTTATTGTGCTCATCATAAAAATAATACACACCTGGTTTTTCTGGTAGTAATTCAAAATCCTCTCGAGGAAGATTGGGTGGCAATCGTTGATCCTGAGATGTTTTTTTGATCATAACATCCATTTCTTTTTCAGTATCCCATGCTAATAACCGAGTAAACAGGATCGCAGTGGCGTCAGCATCACCCCCAGCACGGTGGCGGTTATCTAATTCTATCCCTAGAGAATCACAAAGTCTCCCAAGACTATAAGAGTCCATTCCTGGTTTTATTTTTCTGGCAGCTCTTACGGTACATAATTTTTTAGCAGTCCATTTGAGACCCGCTCTTTCTAATTCGTGACGAACGAAAGAATAATCAAAATTTACATTGTGAGCCACAAAGACACGGTCAGAAAGTAATTCAAAAACTTTATCTGAAATAGTATCAAATGCAGGAGCCTGCCTAACCATTTCATTTGTAATTCCAGTCAATGCAAAAATAGCTGTAGGAATCTCTTTTTGGGGATTCACTAATGTTTCCCAGCGGTCAATGACTTTTGTTCCATCGTGTATTATTATAGCTATTTCGGTAATTCGGCTGTGACTAGCATTGCCACCGGTGGTTTCAATATCTACTATGGCGTATTCCAAATTTTTCATTATTTATGTATTATGTATAGAATTCAGTGTTGTTTCTTATCGGATGAACAAAACCAAATGATTATTTTAATTCTTAATAAATTATTACTGTCAATTTCACGAACATCCACCAACAATATTAAGTAGATACTAACTTAATAATACTGCTAAATTCTCTCTTCAATTTCATCAGGTGCTTCCGAAGGTCGACCTTCATACTTCACATAATGTCTTCTACAAATAATAAGAATCAGCTACCTTTTCCTGTGATTGTTCATGTTTAACTGTCATCGCTCTACTACTGTTTGAAAACAAAGACAGCGCAATGTTGTTACAATTTATAACAACAAAGGTAATAAAAAATGTTATGACCTATACTACATAAGATGTCTAAAATGAGAAAACAAATGCTATTTTAAAAATAAATTTTTGACTTCATTTGGCAACTAGTGACAATCAAAACTATGTAAAGAACAGTTCCAATATTTGTTTTCCATACTAAATTAGAAACTTTTTAACCTTATCATCATTCTTTTCCCAAACATGATTGTTACTAGTCCTACTCATCTATATTAATTTCACTACCGTATGCAATATCAAAAGAATCCCTGTCTTTGATAGCGCTAATTTCTATAAAGTACCATAGCTAGTTTTGAAAAAGTCGTTCCTTTTTTATTCCTACATACTTCATAGCCGCAACTGCTGGCTATACTAATTCCCGTATTAAAAAATTAAATTCGGTGGCTGATTTGTCGATTCAGCTTAATTATAAAAAATAACAGCTTAAATTTTTATAATAAAATTTGCTGCTTGAACGTAAAACAAACCATAATTGCAAGTAATGCTAAAACCAAAAAAATTTAATATTGAGATATTTTTAACATAATATTACTAGGCCATCATTAGCAAAATCCTATTTTTGTGTTTTTAATTTAACACAAAACAAATGAAAGAATTAGTAGCAAAGATTAACGCTGAGTTTGAAGCATTTACTGCAGAAACAGAATCTTTAATTGACAAAGGAGTAAAAGCTGCTGGAGCAAGAGCGCGTAAGTCAACTTTAGAAATGGAAAAATTATTAAAGGAATTTAGAAAACTTTCTATCGAAGAGTCTAAAAAATAATTACCCTTTATACAAATCTCCTTTATTTATTTTAGGTCTTTTGTCTTTTATTCGATTGAGTCGTATTCAAGCGGAATTTGCTTTGAAAATAGCTGTATGGTAATAGTCACGAGGCTGCCATTTCAGGCTATTAACTACAAGTCCGCAGGAATCGCCCTGAAAACATAAACCCAAAACGAGCTTCCCCCGGTCGCTATTTTGGGTTTTGTTTTATCTGGGCTTCTTCCCTCGCGGGCTTTCCGCTACTATCCTGGATAGAAAGAGGCATAATTAACCAGTCTTTTTATTCCATCATAATTGTTGTTATTTTAATAAATCAATTGTCCTATCTTGGATTAATCGAAACGGGTAAAGCATTTTTAGCCACTCTGTAACTCGCCTTGATTTCTTTTTCTCTCCCCATGGCGTCACCTATCATTTGGAAATGTCCATAATAAATCATTTTTTACAAAATATATTTGGACGAAAAGCAAATTGGCGGTTTTTTCTCCATGTGTTCCGTAATTCTTTGAGGTAAGTTTGATGTTAATCCGGTATACAACAGAGTATATTATTTGTTAGTTATGATGTCAAAAATATTGTTTTTATTTAGTTCCTATTTTGTTATTATTATTATTATTATTATTATTATTGTTGTTGCTAAGGAAGAAGCAAGCTGTCACAGCCAGTTTGTCAACTCAACTTGCCTCTCCGTGCTAAGTAATTGCCTTTTTCCGTCGCAATAACTCCGTTTGTTGCTATCATCGAGACAGCTGAAGCAATCAGATCCTGCCGCTCAAATTTGTTAGTTCAACCGTTGTGCTCGCATTAGTGTGAAATGGCATACATCGAACTGCGATTTCTTACCGTTCCAATCTTTTTTAACTCTTGTCGATTAAGGCACTACGCTTTATTTTTAATAGTAAAGTCTGAAATCGAGCTGTTTACAGAGGTTGTAATGTTTCTCATGTAATTCCTCCACGATGTGGATCACGTTGTCCTCGTCTTGACATAAACTAAAAAAAGCTTTATCTAAGTTAATGCTACTTACCGTATGGTCTGACATTCCATAACCAGAGAGCGCGCGTGCTCCAGTGACATCTATAAAGTATTGCGCTTCTTCCACGTCTAAGTCCAGTTCCTTTATATTGGCAAAATGCACTATTTTTCCGGTCAGTTTCCCTTCAAAAAGCTCAGCCATTTCCTCTAAACTGTAGTAATAATCATTGACGCAAATAGAATTTCCTCCACCTGGCATAACGAGGTAGATGACCTCATAATCCTTAAAATTATGGTCGTCATAGCGCAAGGCATTCAAACCATCTTCTAATCCTTCAATGGCATCGCAGGTTCTGTAAATACTAGTTAGACCATGTTCAAAGGCGATCTGCCCCAGATTTTGGAATACTTCGGTATTATTGTATGCTTCTGCATCGGGGACTGCTTCGAGACAGAAAATAAATTTATCGTTATCCATGAAAATTTGTTTATTTAGCTGCTGTAGTACAAACAACTGTTTTTATTGGGACAAAAGCTTCGTAACAAATATACTTCAAGTAGCGGCAACCAAACGCCAGCTTTCTCATTACGCGCTGCGGATTCTAAAATCTCGTTATGGAAGGCCGTTCCTATTGTGCTACAAAATTACTAAGAATGAAATTCATTGTCAGCATCAAACAACCAATAGTTATTAACCGAAAGCCATAGTCTCTTTTATAAGCACAAAAACAACTTCGACTAAAAATAATACGAGAAGCGTTACAACCTATTATTTAGCTAGACATCCAAGTGTTCCACCCTGACTTTTAGTCCTTTTAAGACAGTAATGAAACGCTCATACAGCACCGCTATTCTTTAGTGATCAGTCCGCCGGATTCCAGCATTACCTTGGTCAAGTCCATGAAGGAAGCCTAAGCGAAAGAAATAGGCTATTTTCACAGCAAAAAAATATCCTGGTACACATTGTTATTCACGAATTCATAGCTACAGAAATCGAACTTGAAGAAACGAAGGAGTAGCATGTTAGCATCTGCATCACCTTGCGCTCAATCGAAGTGTCTTTCGAAAACTATAAGAGATAGCCCAAAGAAGCTTTTTTAATGGCCCCGGAAACGCCTTCCAAATGCCGAATGCAGTAAATTATTCGCACACTATACTCATTCCCTTCAAGTGGAGCTCTCTTTTCAAAATAGCGTAGCTCGAATCTAAGCCCGTCGCCGCCAAGAACCAAAAAAAATAATGTCGGCCGACCTTTAGTTTCCTTGCATAAACAGGCCTTTCATTTTGACAGCATTGCGATGCGTCGTTTGAGTCCAAAAATAAACCCGTCTGAGATAATAGATCGTTTTGAATTTAATAACGCTTCTAATGCCCCTTTGTGCCCTACTTGTTCTTGCATCACTTTCCTATGCTATACTAATACCTTTTTAACGTCTTATTCCTTTACTATAAAAGTGAGGAGTTAATTGCGTCCTAAAAATAATTAAGTCACTATTAAACAACATATTAAAAAAAATAGCAGTAGAAAATTCTTCTATTATTGTTATTAGTATTCCAGAAAATACGTAACTTTAATTTATGAAAAAACATTTTAATATTATTATTGCTGGAGCCGGAGGGATCGCTGAAGCGGCTGGATTGATTCTTATGGAATGGAGCGTCGTTATTCCTACCCTTTTTATTGGGGACAGAAACTACTTAAAAGCGAAGAAAGTAGCTACTTGGATTGAAGAGGGAACAACCAAACCCTGTTCCGTCGAACCGTTTCTACTCGCCGAAGAGGGATTGACCAAAGAAATGATGGCCATCTTCCGCAAGGGAGATATCATCCTGGACTGCCTACCGGGCAGTCAGGCGCCAAGAATCGCCGAATTTGCAAAAGATTTTGAACTGCATTATGTCAACCTGACGGAATACGTTGCCGAAACGGAGAAAATAAAGGGTTTAGCAAAAGATGCCTCGACCGGTTTTATATTACAAGCTGGGCTAGCACCCGGTTATATTGACTTACTCGCAAACGGGCTTTTTCAACAATTTTGTACTGATTTTAAAGTGGACAGCGTTACTAAGTTGGAATTAAGAGTGGGAGCACTTGGAAAACATGCCATGGCGCCACATTATTATGGTTTTACTTGGAGTCCCGTGGGTGTTGCAACAGAGTACCTGAAGGACACTATAGTGCTTAGAGATTACGTTAAAACCACGATACCCTCATTATCAGAAAGAGCAACTATTATCATAGACGGCACAACCTATGAAGAAGACCTTACTTCAGGTGGCGCCGCTGATTTGCCGGATGCCTTATCAGGAAGAGTACGCTCGCTGGATTACAAAACTTTGCGGTTTCCAGGGCATTATGCTTGGATAGAAAAGCAACTTTCTGAGTTAAAAAGGTCAGCAAACACTGTTGCAGCCCTACAGCGAAAAATGCAAGCCGAGATACCGCACATAGACGAGGACCAGATTATTTTATATGCTGCCGTGGAAGGAAAAGACATAGAGGGGGTTTTGCGAAAAAGGGAAGTTTCCAAGCGTATCTTTCCCCAAAAAGTAGGGAATCATAAATTGAGAGCCATACAATCCACTACCGCCGCACCCTTAGTTCAAGCCGCACAACTATTACTCGAAAATCCAATCAAAGGAGTACTGCTTCAAAGCCAGATTAATTCTGAGAAGTTTCTTAACGGGAGCTATGTCGTGCGAGTCTACGGCGAAACGAAAACTAATTAAACGAAGCAAAAAAAGGCTTAGCTATTACGCCAAACTTTTTAAGTACATTATTATTTATTAGTATAAGATCAATCACATTTAAGCCATCCTGTAATACTCATTCGGGTATTTTGGGTGACTAAAACCTCATGAACCAATTCATCACTTTTAAAGAAAACAGTTTTTCCTTGTGTAGGCGAAATTTTCTGGTTCTTGTTTTCTTGGTGAATCATTAATTCTCCGCCGTCTGCAGGTTGCCAATCACTATTTAAATAACTAATCATCGAATATTTTCGGCTGGGGTTATTCTTAAATTGATCCAAATGTTGGAGGTAAAAATCTCCCTTTTCATACAAAGAGTAATGAAATTCATAGTCCGTAATACCTGTAAAACAGCTCTCATTTAAATAGCTGATAAAAGCTTCAATTTGGACAAAAAAAGCGTTTTCAAATTCATTATTGTGCTTTTTATCCAGCCAATATATGGAATCGCTACGCACAGCGGTATCATAGGCAATTACTTCTGAATTCCCAGTTCCTGCGACAATTAGTAAATTTTTTTGGTTTAAGGCGAGTAAATTTTGCTTTAAGCTATTGGCCAAGTCATTGCTTAAAAAATTTTCAGAGATACCAACTTTATCCTCAATATAGGAGGCAATTAAAGCTTCAAAGCTATTTTCCATTTTATTCCATTGGCCGAAAGTGATGCCAACGAGCCAAGGTACTATATATTGTCGGCCGTTTTACAAAAAGACAAAAAATAGCGCTTAAATAATTTTAAGCGCTATTGAAATAATAATAATAATCGTTTTTGGGTCTAATTATAAAAAACTAATCACACCCCCTGAATTAATACAGTTCAGGTATTACAATTTACTGATGTAACTCCCATACATATCCTTGAACTGATAGCCATCAGTTATTCTGTCTTTGCTCAGTTTATTATATTCAACCATCGCCCATAAAATAAATTCTTTCATGAAAAATTTGTCTTCCTTTTCTAATTGGGGTTGGTATTTCTTAACTAATATTTCCAAAGGAACTATAGATCCTAGAATTCTTTCGTATTCCTCCTCTGTAGCGTCATCCAATAATTCAAAACCGCTTTCGGCAAAGAACCATTCGATCAAATCCGTATAGGCTGTTTTTTCATCTGGTTTTTCTAATTTTTCAATTTTAGGAAAATAGCCTGGGAAGAAAGTGTGAATTGCAGATCCAATCAGGTTTTGAGCTACATATGCCGCTCCCTCTTGCTCTCCTTCATAAACCAATTCCACTTTACCTGTAATGGAAGGTATAATTCCCATAAAATCAGACAAACGTAACGTAGTTTTATCAACACCAGCTCTTAGAGCACGACGCTCTGCCGTACTTAATAAATTTTCATAAGCGGTGATGCTCATACGGGCACTCACCCCACTTTTATTGTCTATGAACTCGCTTTCTCTTGCTTCAAAACTAATTTGTTCCAATAAGTCTTTAGCCAAAGAAGGAACATGAACCATGTCGCTCTGAATACCGTCTAGCTTAGCTTCTTGCTCCGTAATAGTACGGGCAATTTTTACCGTTTCAGGATAGTGAGTCAATATTTGGGATCCGATTCTGTCTTTCAACGGAGTCACGATATTCCCACGATTGGTATAATCTTCTGGATTTGCGGTGAACACGAACTGAAGGTCTAATGGCATTCTCAATTTGAAACCTCTAATTTGAATATCGCCTTCCTGCAAAATATTAAATAAAGCCACTTGGATTCTCGCTTGTAAATCAGGTAATTCGTTGATCACAAAAATACAACGATTGGCACGTGGAATCATCCCAAAATGAATCACGCGGTCATCAGCGTAGGATAACTTTAAATTAGCTGCTTTTATAGGATCGATATCCCCTATTAAATCGGCAACTGTTACATCTGGAGTGGCTAATTTCTCAAAGAAACGATCTTTTCTATGGAGCCATGAGATAGCGGTAGCATCTCCGTTTAGCGCAATTAAATCTTTAGCATACCGCGAAATCGGATTTAGCGGGTCGTCATTGATCTCTGATCCTGTAACAAAAGGAATATATTCATCTAATAAATCAACCATTTTGCGCGCAAGCCTTGTTTTGGCCTGACCACGAAGTCCTAATAAATTGATGTTATGACGCGATAATATGGCACGTTCTAGTTCTGGTATTACCGTATTCTCAAAACCGTGGACCCCTTCAAAAGCGGGTTCTCCTGATTTTATTTTGGCTCTTAAATTAGTGCGCAACTCCTCTTTAATACTGTTGCTTTTATATCCTGATGCCTTTAACTCGCCTAATGTATTTATGTTTTCTATTTTCATCTTTTTTTGTTTAACCTTAAATTGCGCTACGTTCTACGCGAAGCTTACTAAATCTTTTTTGGAATTATTTTTTTCGAACTATTTAGCAATTCATATTCATTTAAATAATTTTGTAAATATCTTAATGGTTCTATTCTTCACTCTTTAGTCTATTCTCTTTATACTAAATATACTTATTTAATTTTCTTTTTACGATTCGTTTCATAATCTTCAAAAATCATTTCGCCCAGTCCTTTCAGTCCGGTGTAAAAGGCTTTGCCTTGATTGGCTTCCGTAAATTTATTTACAAATTGCTGAAGATACGGATCGTTTGCAATCATAAACGTTGTGATGGGAATATGCAATTTTCGGGCTTGTTGTGCCTGGCTGTAACATTTGTCAACAATATATTCGTCAAGTCCATTACTATTCATATAGTAGCTACCGTCTTTTTCGCGAACACAACTTGGCTTACCATCAGTAATCATAAAAATCTGTTTATTGGTATTCCTTTTTCTTCGCAGTAAATCCATCGCCAGTTGCAGCCCCGCTACCGTATTAGTGTGAAAAGGTCCCACTTTCAAGTACGGTAAGTCTTTGATAGCTATCGTCCAAGCATCATTTCCAAAAACCAAAATATCCAACGTGTCTTTTGGATAACGCGTGGTAATTAGCTCTGCCAACGCCATCGCTACTTTTTTTGCAGGCGTAATACGATCTTCACCATACAATATCATACTGTGGCTAATATCAATCATTAGTACAGTACTCATTTGAGATTTGTATTGGGTATCCTCGACAACCAAATCATTCTCGGTGAGCATAAAGTCTTCCACTCCATTATTGATTTGGGCATTACGTAAACTCTCCGTTAGAGAAATTCGTTCCAAGCCGTCTCCAAAATGGAACTCTCTAAATTCTCCCGTATGCTCATCGCCACTACCAGAATGTTTTGTTTTGTGGTTCCCGCTGCCAGAGCGTTTCAAATTTCCAAAAATCTGGTCTAAAGCCTGCTGCCTGATAGCACGTTCTGTTTTTGCTGTTATTCCAATACCTGCGGATCCATCCTCTTTTAGTTCGTCTTTAATGTATCCTTTTTTCTTCAAGTCTTCGATAAAATCATCGATAGTGTAGTGTTCATCGGTGAGTTTATATTCTTTGTCCAATTCACGCAACCAATCGATCGCTTCATCAAAATCCCCTGAGGTGTGCGTGATTAATTCTTTGAAAATTCCAAAGAGTTTATCAAACGGAGATTGATTAGGCGCCTCATATTGCTTGAAGTAGAAACCCTTTTTTTTATCATTTTCCATAGCCCATAAAATTACGTCATTTTAAAGCACTGTCTCGGCAAACGTTTAATAATTTTTAGTTAAAAAAGAGTTTGATGTCACATTCTCAGCTATTCTGTTTATTTTAAAATAATTAATTTTAATTTTACCGTTTTAAAAAAATTAAAAATGGAAGCACTAGAACACTGGGGACTATTTTTGTCCAATCAGGTCGATAAAAATACTTTTATAGAGACCATTCTTTATGGCAAGTCTTCCACAGAATTAAGTACTCTTAATACTAAAAACGGAATCCTTTTTTCGGATATAGCGATTGATAATTTTATTAAAAAAGAATACCAATATGACACCGCTGAAGCATCATTCGATACCTCCAGAAAACTAAGAACTTTTTCATCTGGCGAAAGAAAAAAAATTTATTTAGATTATTGTATTAACCAAGGGACAGAATATATCATTGTTGACAATCCACTAGACCATTTAGATCAAGAATCTAAGAAAAAAGATTATAATTACTTTACAACAATTAGCCAAAAAAACGCAATTGATCTTTATAGTAAGCCGTCAAATTGATTTATTGCCTTTCAAAGTAAGAAAAGCACAAATTAAAGACAATTCATTTGTACTACACCAAATGAAACCAAAATTTGAAAAACATAAATTTGAAACAGGTAGTATTCCTGCTCCGTTTGAGCCACTTATTTGCACTGCAGGTAACTTAGTACAAATGAAAGACCTTTGTGTAAGCTTTCATGGAAAACCCATTTTAGAGACTATTAATTGGACTATTAAAAAAGGAGAGTTTTGGCATCTGTTAGGACCTAATGGATCTGGTAAAA
Source organism: Flavobacterium sp. ACAM 123 (assembly GCF_000264055.1). Taxonomy (GTDB): domain Bacteria; phylum Bacteroidota; class Bacteroidia; order Flavobacteriales; family Flavobacteriaceae; genus Flavobacterium. Next base: position 23,621 of record NZ_AJXL01000032.1, read on the forward strand.
GCACCTTACTCTCCTTAATAACTGGAGACAATACAAAAGGTTACGGCCAAGATCTTTATCTCTTTGGTATTAAAAAAGGCAGTGGAGAAAATATCTGGGATATAAAAAAGAAGATTGGCTACTTTTCGACAGCTGTAACTGATTTATTTCAAAAAAATGACAGCGTAGAGCAAATGGTTTTATCCGGTTTTTTTGACACTATTGGCTTATACACACAACCCACCATCTCACAAAAGAAAATAGTTTCTCAATGGCTAGAATTACTTCACTTAGACCACCTTAAAAATACGCCTTTTAAAATGCTTTCCACAGGACAACAAAGACTTGCGCTCATTGTGCGTGCCATATTAAAACACCCCCCATTATTAATTTTAGACGAAGCTGTCGAAGGATTAGATGATGAAAATACTGCTATGGTTGCGCGCTTAATCACGCTTTTATCTCAACAAACTAACATGGCAATTCTATACGTTTCTCACAGAATTGAACCCAACATTACTCCTGCTGCTATTTATGAATTAACTCCTACTACAAAAGGCTCGATAGGAACAATTAAAAAACTAGATAGTGTGTAACATTTTTTTAAAAAATCAAGGAAAGGGTTATACTTTATGTTCTGAATCTCCTAAAAAATGACATCGACCGAAACATAAACGGTAACGTATTAGGTGTATGCGAGAGAAATTGATTGCAAATAAAATTAAAAGAACATACCCTCCACGTAAAACCAGCTCCCATTCTCAAATTTAAAAGTAGAAAGTTCATGGTGAATTTGATTTTTTCCAAGGACATCTAAGAAATAAGCCTTGAACTCCAACGTTTTGTCAGTGCTCTCCAAAACTTCCAGCTTTTGCCAATAGTTGCTTCTTGACCACTGTAGGATATCCGCTTGAGAGTGGTATTCCCTTTCAGAAGAATGTGTCGTTGCTACCAAATAACCCGCTTCCTGTATAACATATGCCGAATAACGGGAACGCATCAGTAGTTCGACGGTAGGTGCTTTTTTAAATCCTTTAATATAGCCCTCGCAACATTGACTATAATTACTTAGCGAACCACAATAGCATTTTATTGTCGTCATCTGTAGATTATAGCTGCCCATTAAGAGAAATTATTTTTTGCTGTAATTGATTTAACAAAACCTGATAACGGCTAATTTCCATCAGCTCCTCATCTTCTTCTGAATGGTCCAATAAATCGTCCAGATCATCGCTGACTTCCACTAATTTATTATTCGCCTCTTTTGCATTTTTACTTGCAATTAAATCAATTATTTCCTGAACACTTTTGTTCAATTCGATGAATTTATTGTTTTCCATTATTTGTTGAATTAGTTATTTGTTGAATTTTCAAAGTCATGAAATTTTTTCATAATTTGCTTTAATTTTTCCTTTCGAAGAATTTCTGCGTTTTTAATTCTATCCTGTTCTTTATGCAACTTATTGTTATGCTTTCTGATATTTTTTTCATTATTCCTGCTCATAATAGTTCGTTTTTCAATTTGTTTCTAAAAAAGAGCTCCTTCACGAAGAAGTACCCTTGCTAAATCACCATAATAAATAAAATCGCTTTAATCGTAAACAGACTATTTATGGCGCAGACACTTTTAGCAAAGTTCGGCATTTTAATTTAAAACAATAGTACACTCCGGTTGCTAAATAGAAGCGACATACCGAGTGTTTTATTAAAAAGACGCAAGGCTTAACTCTAAATTGATTCATTCCTCTTAAAGAAGTAAATTATACTGTCTTAATTGAAGTGCATATCCGTTCATAAAAAAGAATCATCATAGTGTAGCGCATTATAATAGTTTTTAAACCAACAATTCACTGCGAATTATAATCGTTCATTACTTTAATAAAAATCGATAAAATTACGGTAACCCGTAATTTTATAAGTACGTTTCAATTTTTGATAGTAGTAAGATTGCCCAAATCTATGACACAGCGTGAATGAAATTTGAAAATATCAGATTAAAATTGTTCAGTTGATTTTCAACAAAACATAAAACAACCGGCTTTTTTACGTTCCTATTATTGAGCATTATTGTCGGATTTATTGGGTATCAGCAATACCAAATAGGTAAAGACGATGATCAAGGTGCAATGAGCAATACGCTCGAAATAATCCATCAAGGCATAGAACAATCTCTTAGAAATTCTTGTATACTAACGCTCACGCTCGCTCTTACGATAAATGACAAGAAAATACCTAAAGATTTTGATACTATTAGCTAGAAATTATTGCAATCGAACCAAACCATTTCTGCGCTTCAATTGGTCCCCAAAGGAGTAATACGACAATTATACTCCATGAAAGGCAACGAGAATGCAATGGGATTAAACATTTTAAAGACGGTAGGCCTAAGAAAAGAAGCCTTAAAATATATTGATAATCGTCACATGTATTTTGCAGATCATTTAAAGCTACAGCAGAGTGGCGCTGGAGTTTTTGGCTGTCTTCCTGTATTCCAAGATAATGAGTTTTGGAGATTTTCAGTTGTAATCTTTAAATTAGAAGATTTATTAAAATCGTTAGGTACGTATACCATAGGCCGCTCTAAATAATACTTCCAGTTTCCAAAGATTAATACTACCACTAAAGAAAAGGTTTCCTATCTTCCAAAAAAAATAAGTACTCCAATAATTATCGTGTCTCGCTACTTACACCCGATAGTGATTGGGAGTTACACCTTACCTCCAAAAATCAAAACTATTTATATGCCCGAATTTAGGTGCCAAGCATTTTTGGTTTGCTTTTAGCTGGATTATTTGGTTTTTTGATAGCCTTAATTCTGAAAAAGCCATCGGAATTAGAACTTTTATTGGAAAAACAAGCGGCTAATCTTTCAGATTATGAAATAAAATTTAAATCTATTTTAACTAGGCTGCCGTGGGGATGTCCTATATTAATTCCTGCAGTAATTACTTTTTAGAGATGAACAAAAATTAGAATCAATTATTAGACTATTCAGCACAAGAATTACAAAATAAAACTTTTCAATCTGTAACGCATGCCGCCGATTTAAACGAAGATTTATCAAATCGAGAAAAACTAAAGCGAGTAACGATTAGATAGTATTCCATGGAAAATCGATATATCACAAAGTCCGGAAAAATTATCTGGACTACTCTTACCGTTTCTCCCCTTTGGATTATAAATGAATACCTTTCAACTCACATTGCAATTGTTAAAGATATTTTATTGAAAAAAAGTCTGAAGAATTACTTAAAAAAAGTGAAAGACGTTTTAAAAGCTTATTTGATGACTCCCCCATCCAACTATGGGAAAAATATTATTCGGCAGTGCGGACATATTTGTCTGATTTAAAACTCATCGGAAAGAATCCAGAAACAATTTCGTCTTACTCAGTTCAATATCCTGAAGTGGTAAAGAGTTCTTTCGCATTGGTTAAAATTATGATATCAATAATCAGTGCGCCATTCAGTTTGCCCCAAAACGAAGTCCGAAATCCTAAATGACTTGTCGATACTATTTAAGGAACAATCCGTACCTTCTTTTCTAAAAAATATTGAGGCGATCTGCATGGACCATAGTGAGTTTGAAATGGATGCTAAAATTAAAAATCCAATTGGAAACATTAGGGACATCCATTTTATGTATCTGGTGGTGAATGAGTATTCTCTTGACCGAATAATCATCTCAACGGAAGATATTACAGAACGCAAAGCGGATGAAAATGTAATTTTTTTTTCGCAAAAAAAAATTGAATCACTGATCAGTACGGTTTATGGAATTGTCTGGAAATGTGATATAAAAACTTTTTACTTTTCATTTATCAGTGGAAAAGTAGAAAAAATACTAGAGTACACTACAAAAGAATGTTTGGCTAGCGAGACTTTTTGGATAGATCATATTTACCCACAGGATCAGGAAGTCACCAATAATTATTGCACTTTACATACCAACCAAAATTTAAAGTATGACTCTGAATATCGCTTCGTTACCAAGAACAGAACAATTGTAAGGCTGAGGAATATCGTGAGTATTGTATTTGACAATGATAAGGCCATAGGTTTACGAGGTATCATGATCGATTTTACCAAAAACAAAGAAGCGTAAAATAATTTAAAAAAAATCTTTAACCTAATTAAAGAATAAAAGACTTTTGAATTTCTCTTACATTGTTTCGCATAACTTAAGATCACATACCTGCAATATTGCATCCATCATGACCTTAATTCAAACCTCCGCTTCTGAGCAAGAAAGAAATGAGATGTTACTACTGTTGAAAACGGTTTCTAATTCATTAGATGGAACGATACCGCATCTCAATGAGGTTATAAATATTAGAAATAATATTGGTTTAGTGTCAGAATCTTTATCCTTAAATCAATATATCACAACAGTAAAAGATGTACTTTCTGAATAAATAATCGCAAAAAAATGTGATTGTTAAAAACGAGGTTCCAGAGGACGTAGTAATCAATTACAACCCCGCTTATTTAGAGAGTATTTTATTTAACATCGTCTACAGCTTTATCCGATAAGGTCATCTGGACAGGAAACTTATTATTATTCTTAAATGGGTAATTTAAGATGAAATGAAAGTACTCCAAATTTCAGACAATGGAGTTGGTATTGATCTTGTAAAAATTGCTGACAAAATTTTTGGGATGAGAAAAACATTCAGCAATAATCTGGAATAAAGAAGGAATAGGCTTATTCATTACAAAAAACCAGATTGACGCCAAGAACGGCAATCTTACGTTACATAGCACACCAAACATAGGAATCACATTTAAAATCTATATTCGATCATAAAAAAGAGTTTATGGGTGATAAATGATGATCAAATTATCGTTAATAAAATCATTCAAAAAACCAATATATTTTCTACTGTTTCGTCCTTCTATAAAAAAAAAGGGAATAAAAGCTTTGATTTATGCGATAGAAAACAAGGAACCACTTCCGGAAATTCTCCTTTTAGACATCAATATGCCAGTTATGGATGGACGAGACTTCATGGAACAAATGGACTTGCTGCGATCGATAAAAATTAAAAGCATTAACATCTATAATGCTAGCTCATCTATCGCTGTTGAAGACAAGAATAAATCAAAAAAATATCCAGCAATTTTAGGCTATTTATCTAAACCCATTACCACGCACGATATCGAATTGATTACATCCAAAGATTAGAAAGTCAACCGTACGGCTGCTACGCCAGCAATTAAATTAATGTTCTCTTGATTTCTTCCAAGGTTTTATTAGTAAAAATCAATTGTTCGATAATTTTTTTTCGCAAAGCATACAAATCATTGTAATCATAATACTTAGCCCATGATGTCAAATTGAGCAAATTTCTTATTTGCTTGATTTTTTTAGTGGTTTCAAAACTCGTACGAAGTATTTCTTTACCGTCGTAATCAGGATTGTTTTTATGCTGGTAATTAACAGTATTATTGAGATAGTTCATTTCTAAATAATATAATTCATCTATTACATTATCTGGATAAAAGTGGGTCCAGTGCGCAAAACCTACTTTAGTTTTCGAGCCAGATTCGTTTTGCATAGGTGCTAACCTCCATTTACTGTTAGCTAATCTTCCCCAATGATTTGAAACCCGATACATCCCCAATTTAGTGTAATAATAGCTACTACCCGACTTACTTTCATATTGCACCGTTAATCCTTCAAGACTATTTAATGGAAGCTCCTCAAACACACAGAAGGTATTCTTGAAAGATTTGGAACTTGGACGAAATATTTTTTGCATTGTACAAAGGTAATCAGAAAGTCTAAAATGCAGTACCGAGAACAAAATTTTTGTTTAACTTTGCCAATTAGAATTTTATAAATTAAATTGATTATGACAAAGGCTTCACAAGAAAAAATGTTGCAAAAAGGGGTTTATACGGGGATAATGGAAAAAGATGAAAACAACAATTTCTTTTGTGGTGCATATCTTTTAGATTATAAAATGGCAATTTCTAACCATACGCTCGGCGATTATATTACAATTAAGTCCATAATAGAAAACCCCAGCGATATCAGCTACAACAAGTATCCTAAAAAGTCTAAGAATTTCGACAAAGCAAACAACAAACCGCAACAATAATAGTAATTCAGGGCCTCTTTTATGCCAAATCAAAATTAGTATGATCTATTTTTTGGGAAAATTTTTTAGTCTCAAACTAAAAAATTAAAAAAAAGTGTACCTTTGCAAAAAATTTGTCGATTCTGAAACCAAATTATATTGATTTTATATTAAAAGACAAGTAGTTATCATATTTATGAAAAAAATAGTTGAATACCGCAAACTGCTAAATGTAGACAAAACTGCAGAGCTTAAAGATTTAAAAACCATCTATCGTAATTCTATGAAGGAATGTCATCCTGATAAATTTCAAGGGGATGAAGCTGGATTGAAAGCGGCTGAAGAAAAAAGTAAACAAGTAATTGAGGCCTACCATTTCTTGGTAAGTATCAATCCTGAGACTACAAAGTTGAACCTACCTGAATATACAGAGACAACTACAACCGCAACAATTACAGATTATAAATTCGTCGAAGGAAGATTAATTATCAATTTTTCAAATGGTAGCGTTTATGAGTATATCAGTGTACCTAAAGCAACTTATGTGAAAATGGTAAATGCAGCTTCTCCTGGAAGATTCGCAAAGAGACATATTCTTAATTCTTTTACTTGGAGAAAAACATTGAACCAAGACTAAACTTTTAGAACTAAAAAATAATAAAGCACTTTTAAAGGGTGCTTTTTTTATATACTTCATTTTTAGTTTATTCTCGTTTTAGCACACTATTAAGACTATTTAAAAATAAATCGTAAATTTTAGTATATTAAACTTGTTTTTAGTACTTTGCAGTCCCTAAAATTAACAATAGCTTTTTATGATAACTAATGCCTACGAGCGATATAAAGCACAATATAAAAAGGCTAAAGAAACGCTGGACCTTTTAGAAGTAAAAAAAACAGAAATTAACTTCGGTTTAGAAACAGATTCCATTAATGCTGCTTTACATAAAGAGCTAAGAACGGTAAATCTAGAAATCAAAATTACTTTAAATGAATTAGAACAAGTCGAATCTAACATGCAGGCTTGTGAGATACAATTTAAATCTACTTAAAAACAACCATCACTTTAATCAAATAAAAGAAGAGTCCTCTCAAACTTTTTAAAAATGAGAGTCGACTACTTCAGATCATCAGCCCAGTTTAAATGGTTTGGTTTTTTTACAATCAATACATACTACTATCTCAAATTAGTGATAATTAAAGTATTAGACTCAAAATTACAATTTGATGCGCGCGAGAAACGCATCATGGAATAACCCACTACCACGCAGGGGGCTTGCCGAGGTAATACAGCGTGAAAAATGATATTATCGTAGTTATTTTAACAACTACACTTTATTATTTGGTACTTCAAATACTAAAAAAATAACAAAAATTTAGGCTATAAAATCATTTATACTTTGATAATTTTAAATACTTTTGCACACTTAACTAAACTAATTAATAATGAAAAAAATAATTTTATTCCTTTCTGCTGCAGTTGTTCTAATTTCTTGCAACAAAGTTGGAAAAGGCGAATTCCTTATCACCGGTACGGCAACTGGTATCGAAAATGGTAAAACAATAATCTTAGAAACCCAAGACGCTGCTACTGGGGCGATTACTGCTTTAGATACTGTAAAAGTAGAAAACGGCAAATTTGAAATCAAAGGAAAAGTTACTGAACCTGCTTTCCATACAATACAGTTAGAATCAGCGGCAGGAAAAGAACCTTACACTAAAATTCCTTTTATTTTAGAAACTGGAGAGATCACTATCGCTATCAATAAAGACAGTATTCAAAAATCTAAAGTTTCTGGCACGTACAGCAACGATGAGTATGTTAAGTTCAATGAGGAAATTAAAGTAGTTCAGAAGAAACTAATGGATTTCCAAACTCAAAACATGGAAGCAATGAACGCAGCACAACAAACAAAAGATACTGCTGCAATCAATAACTTGATGAAAGGATATTCAGAAATTCAAGCTGAAGTTGGTGCTGCAACAAAGACAAAATATACGACTTATGCTGAATCACATCCTAAATCATACATTAGTGTTTTAATTGTACAAGGAATGGTTAACGATCCAAGTGCTGACATTAAAAAAACAGAAACGATTTTTAACGGTTTAGAAGAGTCGTTAAAAAGCACTAAAGCGGGAATCGCGGTCAAAACAAAACTTACTGAAATGAATACTCCTGCTGTTCGTGCTACTGCTGCCCCAGTTGGAGACGCCAACTGAACTTCAAATTTTTCTGCACCTAATCCTGAAGGGAAAGTCACTTCTCTTAAGGAAAGTTTAGGAAAAGTAACAATTGTAGATTTCTGGGCATCATGGTGTGCCCCTTGTCGAAGAGAAAATCCAAATGTTGTTGCAATCTATAAAGACTTACACTCGAAAGGCCTTAATATTATTGGTGTTTCATTAGATAAGGATGCTACTAAATGGAAAGAAGCCATCGCAAAAGATAAATTAACTTGGACTCAAGTTTCTAATTTAAAATTTTGGGATGAGCCAATTGCGGCTCAATATGGAGTCCAAGCAATTCCGGCTACTTTTATACTTGATGCTTCGGGTAAAATAGTGGCAAGAGATTTAAGAGGTGATGAACTTAGAGCAAAAATTATCGAGCTATTGGCTAAATAATCAATTTTAAAGATCAAAATAAGAAAATCTCCCTAGCGGAGATTTTTTTATTTTATTCAATACCAATACGTTAAAAATAATAGTAAAATTTAGTTCAAATATAGTTTGGAAACTTCAAAACAGTTTCTATATTTGCACCCAGTTAGCACGATAAGCACTGCTTATTGAGTCTTGGGGAGATACTCAAGCGGCCAACGAGGGCAGACTGTAAATCTGCTGTGTAAACTTCGTAGGTTCGAATCCTACTCTCCCCACTAAATCGTCACAAGTAATTGTGGCGATTTTTTTTATTACAAAAAAACTAAATAAAAAGCAGGTTCTCCCTCAGTTTTGGCGCTGCTCTCCCCACTAAGTTACCGCAAGTAATTGTAGTACTTTCTTTATTGTAAAGTACGAATGAAAATAGAGGGCTCGCCCGAAGCTTTTTAACAACTTGACCCACTAAATCGCTGGAAACATTTGCAGCGGTTTTTTATTCTACAAAACGAAAAAAAAAGCAGGCAATCCTAGCTTTTACTTTATAGAATAAATTAAAAGTAGCTTCGTCCTTATCGCTGTGACTATTTCCCACAATACCATTACGAACGACTACAGTAATTTTATATAAACACATAGTTTGCCTTAGCACCTGTTCTACTTCCATAAGCCTTAAAATAACACCAAATAATTTGACAAAAAAAAGCCCCGCAACTTACTGAAAGTGGCGGGACCTTTAACTATTATTTATTCTGATTTTATTCCAATATAAAACTCACACTCACATTTGCGGTTATCGTGATTTCACCTGCGGCCAGTGTTTCTCTTGTTGCAGCGCTCTCCTCCATCGCCATTGTCTTCATTGCATAAACGGGCTGTGGTTGATAGTTCTGTGAGTTATCTGAAATAGTAATGGCGTTGCCTACTTTTTGCCCTAAAACCGATACATAGTCTTCTGCTTTGAGTTTAGCGTCCTTCATCGCTAATTTTCTAGCTTCTGATTGGTATTGTGCCAATTTCGAAGACTGAAAAACCACATTATCAATTCTGTTGACTCCTTCATTCACCAAACCTTCCATCAATGTGTCATATTGCGATAAATCTCTCAATAGAATCTCAACGGTTTGGATAGCGTTATACGTTGTCTTCTTCTTTTCATAATCAAAATTCGGATTTAATGAAACTCGCTGCGTTCTGTAATCAGCCGGCGCCAAATTCATTTTTTTTATGATTTTTAGTACTGCTTCCATTTGTTGGTCGTTTTGCTTTTTTACATCTTTAGCATTATTCCCTTTTGTCTCCACAGTGGTAGTGATAGTGGCTTGATCCGGAACAACTTTTAATTTTCCCTCCCCTACAATACTTATTTGAGGAACTTGCTTAGTTTCTTGTGCATATGATAGTGTCATAAACAATACGGATACTATTAATAGTGCTTTTTTCATTTTGATCTGTTTTAAATAATTTATAAGGTTCCTAATCTCCAAAAGTTGTGCCACTATAGTTTCCCCATTTTTGCCATCACAAAAAGAATAATTATGGGAACGGTAAGTAACACGACCATAAAAGTATGGTCAATCACTAATTGCGGATTAGATATCAGCGTAATCACATATCCCCCAATAGCACCTCCAAAATGTGCGGTATGCCCTATGTTGTCGTTCTTAGCTCTCATTCCGTAAATAGAATATAGCAAATAGAGAATCCCAAAAAGATAGGCTGGCATAGGAATTATAAAAAAGATGCCCAACATCATGTCCGGTTGTAGTAATATTGCCGAATATAAAACACCCGTAACAGCCCCAGAGGCTCCTACCGCTCTGTAATTATAATCGTCTTTATGGAACAATATGGTCAATAAACTTCCACAGACCAAACTCCCAAAATAAACGATCACAAACGACAAACTACCCAAATATCCAATCACCACTGGCGCAAAAAAGAAAAGTGTAATCATATTGAAGGCCAGATGCGCGATGTCAGCATGAAGAAAGCCAGAGGATATAAGTCTTATTTGTTCACCAGCGCGAACACTACCCATATGGAATTCATATTTTCTAAAAAAAGATTGGTCATTAAAGCCTTTGAAGCTAATTAGTGCATTTACAATAATTATTGCAATTAAAATGGTATTCATAAAATCTGTTTATCGTGAGTTGCAAAGATACTAATTCTCACAGACTCGATTAGTACCTCATCAATATATCTAAACATTCATTTTTGACCTATCTTTGCAAGAAAAAAGTACTGCATGCAACTTCTCGTTTTTATCATCGCTTACCCTTTTCTTTGGATTATTTCCATTCTCCCATTTCGCATTTTTTATTGGCTTTCAGATGGCGTTTATTTCTTAGTTTATTACATTAGCGGCTATCGAAAAAAAGTAGTTCGAGCAAATTTAGCTCTAGCACTACCTCATCTAAGCGATAAAGAAAGAATAGTAATTGAGAAAAAATCATACCACCACCTTTGTGATATGTTTATGGAAATGATAAAAACCATGACCATATCGTCAGAAGAAATGAACAAAAGATTTGTAATCACAAATATCGACTTGTTAAAAGATTACGAACAAAAAGAAAGAAGTATTATGCTTTTAGCCTCCCACTATGCAAGCTGGGAGTGGTTGCTTGCACTTAATCAAAAAATAGGTTACCAAGGAGTAGGCGTCTATAAAAAATTAAGTAATAAATATTTTGATAAACTCATTAGAGATATTCGATCAAAATACAATACCGAACTAGTTACCACCAGCAAAACGATTCCATACATTGCCCATAACCAAAAAGAGGGGATTCTTTCTATATATGGTTTGGCCAGTGATCAATCCCCGAAAGCAGGTCGTATTTTTCATTGGAAGTCCTTTATGGGTGTCGAAGTTCCAGCGCATACCGGCCCGGAAATGTTGGCAAAAAGATATGACCTTAATGTTATTTTCGCAAAAGTAAAAAAACTAAAAAGAGGCTACTATGAAGCTACCCTAGTTCCTATAAGCGATGACCCCAGGTCGGTTCTGGATTTTGGAATTACCGATGCTTTTATTCAGGAAGTGGAAAAACAAATCCATGAAGCTCCAGAATATTATTTCTGGACTCATAAAAGATGGAAACACAGACGATAAGAAGGCCGCTGTAATTTTAGTTTTAATTAACTGTCGGTGCAAAAATATTTGACTAATTTTGAGGCTAATGCAAAACAAAATGAAGTTAAAAATCAACAATAGATTTAGCACAGAATTACCCGCAGACCCTGATAAAACGAATATTACGCGTCAAGTAAAAAATGCTTGTTTTTCCTATGTTACGCCTCAAATTCCTGCCAATCCCAAATTAATACATTTTTCAGAAGAAGTGGCAGCAATGCTTGGCATTGCTAATGAAGACGCGCAATCTTCTGAATTCACAAACGTATTTTCAGGAAAAGAACTGCTACCAGGTTCCCGTCCTTACTCGATGAGCTATGCCGGACATCAGTTTGGTAATTGGGCTGGGCAATTAGGAGATGGAAGAGCCATTATTCTTGCCGAAGTAGAACAAAAAGAACAATTTTATACCTTACAACTAAAAGGAGCTGGCATGACGCCTTACTCCCGCAGAGCAGATGGTCTTGCCGTATTACGTTCTTCCATAAGAGAGCATTTATGCAGCGAAGCCATGTATCACTTGGGTGTTCCCACTACCAGATCCTTATCTTTAATTAGTACTGGCGACGAAGTATTGCGTGACGTAATGTATGATGGAAACCCAGCCTATGAAAAAGGCGCCGTGGTTTGTAGAGTAGCGCCATCGTTTATTCGTTTTGGAAATTTCGAACTTTTTTCCTCTCAAAAGGATTTGAAAACATTAAAAATGCTTGCTGATTTTACGATTAAATATCATTTCCCACAAATCAAAGGAAACACCTCAGCCAATTATGTTCAACTTCTACAAGCCGTTGCAGACGAGACCCGTGAATTGATTCTGCATTGGCAGCGTGTAGGTTTCGTACATGGCGTAATGAATACGGATAACATGTCCATTTTAGGACTTACTATAGATTACGGACCGTATGGATGGTTAGAAGATTACAACCCCAATTGGACCCCTAATACAACGGATCGTGAAAATCGCAGGTATCGTTTTGGTAATCAAGCCGAAATAGGACTTTGGAACCTGTATCACTTGGCAAACGCCCTCTATCCTCTGATTGGGGAAGCAGCTCCCTTAGAATCGATATTAGAGCAGTACCAAATGAAGTATCAGGAAGCGTATTTAAATATGATGCGACATAAATTAGGTTTAATTACTTTAAAAGAAGAGGACAACCAGCTTATTCATATCCTGACCGAAAACTTGCAACTGACCGAAACGGATATGACTATTTTCTTTAGGAAATTAAGCGAAATCAAGAAATCAGCATCCGTTGAGGAGGCTTTTGAACTAATTAAGGAATCCTTCTACAGAATAGAAGAAGTCGTCGACAAAACAGAAGCTGCTTGGATGTATTGGTTTACCCAATATTTAGATAAACTACAACAGGAATCACTATCGGACGCCGATCGTAAAGCAGCGATGGATAAAGTGAATCCTAAGTATGTATTGCGAAATTACATGTCACAATTAGCCATTGAAGCGGCTGAAAAAGAGGATTATTCGCTAATCGAAGAACTACATCTGCTTTTGAAAAATCCTTACCAAGATCAAAACGAATACCAAAAATGGTTTGCCAAAAGACCAGATTGGGCTAGAGAAAAAATTGGAAGTTCCATGCTGTCCTGCAGTTCTTAAAATGAATTTAGTGTCAACTAAA
>NZ_AJXL01000033.1 GCF_000264055.1 Flavobacterium sp. ACAM 123
TAAAAATAATGCGAACTAATTCGTTTTGTATTTATTTTATTGTTAGATTTGTGAAAGCGTTAAATAAAAAATTAACAAAATAATGAAAAAAATACCATTAAAGATATTGCTAACGAAGCGAGGGTTTCAATATCCACTGTTTCTTTTGTCCTTAACGATAAAGGAGAGAGAATGGGCATAAGTGCGGTTGTTATCAAAAAAGTGCAAGACGTTGCTAAAAGGTTAAAGTACAGGCCTAATATGATAGCTACAAGTCTTAGGACAGGTAAGACAAGGTCTATAGGTCTTATTGTTGAGAATATTTCAAATCCTTTTTTTTCTGTTCTAGCAAAAGTAATAGAGGAAGAGATAATGAAGTTTGGGTATAGAGTTTTTTATTGCAGCACTTATAATGATGATGAAAGGTCTGCTGAGTTGGTTCAAAGTCTTTTGCAGGCTAATGTAGATGGCTTTATCATAACACCAACAGAAAAGCTAGATAAAAGTATTGAACAACTATTAGAAATGAAAGTGCCCGTTGTTTTAATTGACAGGTATTTCCCTGGACTAGATGTTAGTCATGTGGTTATGGATAATTACGAAGGTGCGTATTCCGCGACAATGTTTTTGATAAAAAGAGGGAGACGTAAAATAGCTTTAATCAATAATAATTCGGGCATGGTTCAAATGCAATTAAGAGAAAAAGGTTACAGTGATGCAATGAAAAAAGCTAATCTTTTCGATGAGCAAATGATTCTTCATTTAGATTATCATAGTAGTGAAGAACAAAAAATTGAAGAAATGCTTCTTTTTTTTAAAAATAATAATAGTGCAGACGGAGTGCTTTTTTTAGCAAATTATATGGGTCTTGCTGGTATTCTTGCAATACGAAAATTAGGCTTAAAGGTGCCAGATGATTTAGCTATAATCAGTTTCGATGATCATTACTCTTTTATTTTGCATTCGCCATCTATAACTGTTGTCGAGCAGCCTTTAGATGAAATAGCAAAAAAAACAGTTGAGTTACTTATGTGTCAAATGAAGAGCGATAATAATGTTGTATTCGAAAAAGTACTTCTAAAAGGTAAGTTAGTAGTGAGAGAATCTGTATGATTATGTTCTTCATATTGAATTTATTAATGTTTTAGATAAATAACAGCCGATGTAAGGCGAGCTTTTATATTTATTGTAAAGCTTATAAAATCAGATGTGTTTATTTAACAGTTGACTAAAACGATTTAGTGATATTTTTAGAATGTCATAATTCATTAAATATAACAAGATTTTTTTTTATTTTATTAATATTTTTTACAAACCAAAACTAAAAAACCAATGCTTATGAAACGAATTTTAGCAGTGTTAGGGTTAATTGTTTTTAGCGGCCTAGGTGCAGTAGCGCACAACCGCTCTATAACAGAGACAATAACAAGTGCGGATAACAAGTTTATTGTTTCCGCAACCATAGATGTAAAAGGAATATCTAATAGTACAAAAACAGATTTTGACAAAATATTTATCGTGCTTGATCCTGCAGGTAATGCTTCTTTGGCAGTATCATCTATTGGTTTTATTTCTAAATCGCTTGATTTACATGTGAATTATAAAGTAAAAACGAGATCAGATATAGATGAAAATACCTCTCAAGAAACAAGAAGAATATCTGGAACAGTGTTAGATGAAGGTAATCTTCCTATTCCTGGTGCTTCTGTTGGAATTAGTGGAACTAATTATCAAGCTACTACTGACTTTGAAGGAAGATTTGTACTTGATATTCCTTCAAATAGCAAAGTTCTATCTGTGAGCTTTGTAGGTTTTGAAACTAAGGTAGTAAATATTGAAAATAAAAGTACTATAAACATTGTTTTGAAGGAAGCAACTTCACAATTGGATGAAATTGTTATTACAGGTTATAGTACCGAGAAGAAAAGAAATATTACGGCTTCAATTTCTTCGGTAAAAATGAAAGACATTAATTCACAGCCGAAATCGAACGTCGTGGAGATGCTTGATGGTCGTTTAGCAGGCGTTCAAATCATGAGTGATAATAGTCCGGGAGGAGGAACTTCTGTACGTATTCGAGGGTTTGGATCTTTTAATAGTAATGATCCATTAGTGATCGTTGATGGAGTGCCAGCATCTAATGGATTAAATGGAATAAATCCATCAGATATTGAATCTCTGCAAGTTTTAAAAGATGCCGCCTCTGCTTCTATTTATGGATCTCGAGCTGCTAATGGAGTTGTTTTGATTACAACTAAGAAAGGAGGTAAAGATGGAAAAACACAAATGCAGGTTGATGGATATTCTGGAATTCAAGTAGCTTTTAATTTACCTAAAATGCTAAATGCACAACAATATGGCGACTTGCTTTGGCAAGCGACTAAAAATGATGGTAAAGTTCCATCAAATGCCATTTACGGGAGTGATCCTAATAACGCAACAGTTCCGACCTATATAAATTCTGCAAATACTATAAAAAGTGGTGATGTAAATTGGCTAAAAGAAATTATGCATCCAGCGGCAGTTCATTCTTATAATTTGTCTCTTTCTAAAGGGGATGACAAAGCACAGAATGCTCTCTCCTTAGGTTATTTTAATCAGGATGGAATCATACAGCACACTAATTTTGATCGCTTTTCTGCTCGATTCAATTCTAGTTATAAAATAAAAGATTTTTTAACCATCGGCGAAAATTTTTCAAGTTCATATACAACTCAAGTTTCTGCATCAACTAATAGCGCTTTAGGAGGTATTGTTTTTGAAGCTTTGCAATTTCCTTCTATTGTGCCTGTTTATGATATCAACGGTAATTTTGCAGGAAACCCTATAAATGATATTACTAATCCTTTAGGAAAATTAACACGAGCAAAAGACAATAAACAAAAAAAAATTCAAGCTTTAGGAAATGTTTTTGCTAATGTTGAGCTAGGTGACTTCACATTTAAGACTTCTTTTAGGTTTGGATTATACTAAAGTTATAATTATAGAGGTTTTTCGCCAGTTTACAATGAAATTCTATCTCAAAATGTTAAAAATCAACTGACAACTGATAATAGTTTTAATTATCAGCTTACCACATCTAATACCGTAAATTATAAAAAGAGATTTGATAATCATAGTGTTGACTTGCTTATAGGTCAAGAAGCCATTAAATATTATTATGAAGGTTTTGCTGCTTCAAGACAAAATTTTCTATATGAAGATTTGAATTTCAGGTATTTATCTTATGGTACTGAAAATCAACTAAATTCCGGAACAGCTAATCAATGGACTCTTAATTCCTACTTTGGAAGGGTTAACTATAACTATGACGAAAAATATTTAGTAACTGCAACCGTAAGGAGAGACGGAACTTCTAGATTAGTAAATAATAAATGGGGTACTTTTCCTTCGGTTTCAGCAGGATGGAGGATTGACAAAGAAAGCTTCTTTAACGAGGGAACAAATTTCAGTTCTTTTTTATTGAGAGGGAGTTGGGGGCAAACCGGAAATCAGGAATTACCTTCTTATTCTACCGTAGATAGTTATACTAATAATAGTAACTACTCTAATTATCCTATTAATGGAAGTCAGAATACAGTGGATACAGGATTGACACAAACAAGAGTGGCAAATAATAATTTGGCATGGGAGACTACAACACAAAAAACACTAGCTGTTGATCTTGGTTTTTTTAACGATAAGTTAAATGTTACTGCTGAAGTATATGATAAGGTAACGAAGGATATTTTAATTTATAATGTTATTCCTTTAACTTATGGAGGTACAAATGACGGACAGTGGATCAATGATGGTCAAATGAGCAATCGTGGCTATGAATTAAATATAGATTTTAAGGATAAAGTACATAATCTTAGTTATGACCTCTCGCTAAATTTAGCTGGGAATAAAAATAAACTTACCGCTCTGTCAACTGTACCTTATTTAGGTATACCTACTTCATCATTGCATACGGTCAACTTTGATCAAGAGGTCTCGAGAAGTGCTGTCGGACAATCGATAGGTTCGTTTTATGGTTTTGTTTCCGATGGATTATTTGGAAGTCAGCAAGAAGTGACGGATTATGGATTACAGCCAAATGCACAGCCTGGAGATTTGAAGTTTAAGGACATAAATGGTGATGGAGTGATTAATACTTTAGATCGAACATTTATTGGTTCCCCACATCCTAATCTAGCGCTAGGTTTTAATATTAATTTAAAATATAAGCAATTTGATTTAGGAATGTTTTTTAATGGAAGTTTTGGTAATGATATCTATAATCTTATAAAGTATAAAACACAGTTTTTTAATCAGGCTGCGTATAATAAAGATGCGTCATTATTAGGAGCATGGACTGTAGATAACCCAAATTCTAGTATTCCTCGATTGTCATTAGATGATAGGAATAATAATATTCGCCCTTCATCTTACTATGTTGAAGATGGTTCGTATTTCAAATTAAACAATTTGCAAGTAGGTTATACTTTTAAAACAGAAGCGCTCTTAGGGATGAAACTTAGACTTTATGGTCAGGCTAGTAATGTTTTTACGATTACCAAATATAGCGGAATGACTCCACAAATAGGTTTACAGAGTTACTCTTCAAGTAATAGAAACCTTGATATTGGAATTGATAGAGGTCTTTATCCTCCTTCAAGAACATTTATTTTTGGTTTTAATTTAAACTTTTAATTTTCTAAAGATGATACAAATAAATAAAATAATTAAATCGGTATTTATAATTGGGTTAGCCTTTCAGTTGGGCTCCTGTTCTAATAATTTTTTAGAGGAAGAAACTTTTGGTGAAGTGAATCCTTCCGAAATGACTAAAGCAGCTAATGTAGAGCGTGCTATTATCTCGGCCTATAGCGTTTTGAACGGACAAATAGACGGTGCTACAAATGCTTTTAATTCACCTGATTCAAATTGGAGTTTTGGTGATGTAACATCTGATGATGCTTATAAAGGTGGAGGAGGAACTGGTGATCAAAATAATATTCACCAAATGGAACTATATAGTGCCAATTCAACTACCACTGACATTGTACGTAAATGGATGGCATTATACGAAGGTGTTAAACGAAGTAATGAAGCAATGCGATTATTGAATGCTTCTACTGATTTTGATGCAGCACTGAAAGTACAACGAAATGCTGAACTAAGATTTTTAAGAGGGCATTATTATTTTGAATTAAAGAAGATCTATAATCAGATTCCTTACATTGATGAGACGGCTGCAACAGTTGCGGATTATTCGAAATCAAATACTATTTTTACTTCAGATGAACTTTGGGGGAAAATAGAAGATGATTTTAAACAAGCTTATGCAGGTCTTCCTGCACAACAAGCAGAGAAGGGAAGACCCACAAAAATTGCAGCTAAGGCTTACTTGGTTAAATGTTATGTATTTGAAAAAAAATGGCAGTTGGCGTATGATGCATCTACTGAAATCATGAGCAGTAGTTATGGTTTATTGGCTGATTTTCAACAAGTTTTCTTGCCTGAAAATGATAATAATAAAGAGATCATTTTTGCAGTACAACATTCGATAAATGATGGGCAAGCAAGTAATTATAATGGAAGTATAGGTGATCGATTAACAGCACCGGGAGGGCCATTTTATTCTCAATATGGTTTTCATCGTCCTTCACAAAATTTAGTAAATAGTTTTAAAACGGACATTAACGGTTTACCACAAGAGGATAATATAAATGTTACTACTAGTGATAATGTAGATCCTCGATTAGACATAACTGTGGGGCGACCTGGAATTCCTTATAAAGATTTGGGTATTGTTTACTCAGATACATGGGCTAGAGATTTAGCTACTTATGGGGTATTTGGCCCTAAAAAGAGGATTGTTTCCGCAAAATCCTCTTTTTATTTAACAGTGTGGCCGTATGTTAATGCTTTAAACTATTATATCATTCGCTATGCGGAAGTTGTACTGTGGAGGGCAGAAGCTGCAGTTGAAATTAGCAAACTCGAAGAAGCCAGAGGTTTAGTTAACCAGATAAGACAGCGCGCTGCCAATTCTGCTTTTGTAAAAACATTAGACGGATCTATGAATGCTGCTAATTATAAAATTCAAACCTATACTTTACCTTGGACAAATCAAATAGCGGCAAGAGCGGCAGTTCATACTGAAACTAGACTAGAATTAGCGATGGAAGGACACCGTTTCTTTAATTTAGTTCGTTGGGGAGAGGCCGACATTACTATAAATAATTATATTGCTATAGAAAAAACAAGAAGGTCTCATTTAACCAATGCTTCTTTTACTAAAGGTAAAAACGAATATTTTCCAATACCCCAAAGTTATATTGATGGATTCGCTCCTGGCGAGATTACTCAGAATAATGGTTATTAATATCTAAAACTAAAAAGGGCAATCTTAACAATTGCCCTTTTATAAAGAAAAGAATAGATGAATAGAATATTATTTATAACGATGGCATTTGTTTTTATGAGTCTCCAAGCTCAGAAAAATAAGCAATTTGACATTAATTTTATGGCTACGAGTTCTAATTCGGTAGTTCAAGACAAAAATTTTTATCTGTTGACTGCAATTCAGAAAAATGCTGAAGTCCGAAAATTATTAGAAGATGATTTAGTTTTAAAATTATTTTATGATAGGCAACAAAAAGATATTGAGGGACACATAAATATACTTAAAGATAGTTTGAAAAGTTTAGTCCCTACTTATAAGTTTAAAGATGAAGATTTAAAAATTATTTCTAGTAGGCTTGGGTTACTGCTGCAGAAGTATCCTTTTTTTCAAAATTTTGTAGATGATAATATACGACCTTCTGGTAACTATGAAAACTTTAAAAATGATTCGGATGTTGAGTTGTTAATAAAGGCATGGGAACTTTGCGCTAGAGGAATGAACCAAATTATAGAAGTGTACGGACTTGGAAAAGCTTCGCAATATGCCGAAATAGACTCTGTTTCCTATGATGTTAAATCCACTGATTACAAAAGGGCGGTATTTATGTGGAGTGATTTTTTACAACATAAAAAATTAAAAGAAAGTAGTTTGTTTTTTCAACCAGCTTTAGATTTTTCTTTATCGCTTTTGTATTTAAATCATAGAGATGAAGCAGCGCGGTATGAGCCATTGGCCGAAAATGAAAATCAAAAAGTGGCTGGTCATGTCATAAACATTGATTTTGATAAGTATGACTACACTTGTATTGTAGTTTTAGGAAATGGACCTGAAAATTATTACGACCGACTCTCGGCGTTAGGAAAATTAAATTTACAACTGGGTGTTTTAGAATATCAAGCTAAAAAAGCCCCTTTAATTATGCTTTCTGGAGGACATGCACATCCCTTTAGACCTCGTTTCTGTGAAGCTATAGAAATGAAAAAGGAACTTATGGAAGTATATAAAATTCCGGAAGAAAATATTTTGATTGATCCACATGCTCGACATACAACCACAAATTTGCGCAATGCCACGCGTATTTTGGTTCGGAACAAAATCCCTATTTCGAAACCTCTTTTGGTTGTTACTAATAGTAGTCATAGCAGTTATTTAGGAAATAAATCCTTTGCTGCACGATGTATGTCAGAATTTGGATATTTACCGGCTATACAACTAAAAAGACTTTCTAATACGACTATTGAATTTTTGCCAAAAATCGAATCATTACATCAGAATCCTATCGACCCTTTAGATCCTTAATTTTATGAAAAAAGTATTTATTATTGTAGTTTTCTTATTTGGATTATGCAATCAATCAGTAAAAGCCCAAAAAGAGAAAAGTAATCTTTCTCAATCGTATATTGAAAAAGTAAATGTTTTTCTAGGAACCTCTGGTGACCATGGGCAAATGTCACCTTCTGCCTCTTCTCCTTTTAATATGATGAGTATCGGACCACAAACTTACCCTCATATTCATGCAGGTTATGAGCATTTAGCAAAAGAATTTATTGGATTTACGCATACTAGAATTGAAGGTGTGGGATGTGTTGGAACAGGTGGGAATATATTAATCAAACCAATTCTTAATTCTATTATATCAACACCCTTAATGAAGAAAACAGAAAATGCTTTCCCTGGATTTTATTCTGTTTCTTTTGAAAATGGTATAGAAGCTGAGATGCGTGTAAAACATAACTTCGGAATTCATCATTATGTTTTTCCCTCAGCAGAGGCAGGCTTATATATCGATTTGTCTTATGCTTTTGACAATCGATTTGTTGCAGAGAAGCATCAGATTTCAGGAAATTTAATTACTGGCTGGGTTGATACGCAAACAACTTGTAGTAAAGGTGTTTATCGGATTTATTTTGCGATCGAAATTTCAAATGTAGAATCTATTGAGTATATAGAGGGACATAAACTAATTGTAAAAGGAGCTAAAGGAGCTAAAGAAATAAATGTTCGTATAGGATTCTCATCTGTTAATGAGGAGTATGCTAAAATAAAAATAGAATCTATCTCTACAGTAGATTTAACTAGGCAAACGACTGCTGAGTGGAACCATTTACTAAGCAGAATAAAAGTGGAAGGAGAGAAAGATCGTGAAGACTTATTTTATTCTCTTTTATATCGTGGTTTACAAGCTCCCTTTTTAATATCAGAGCCTAATGGAAGTTATAGCGCTATCGATGGAACGATACAAAAATCAAATGATTCTATTTATAACGGTTGGGCGATTTGGGATAATTACAGAGAACAATTACCGATGTTGTCGCTGAATTATCCTGAAAAATATGGTTTCATAATAAAATCAATTGCTAATCTATATTTGCATGGAAAGAATAATTGGGCTACACACCATGAGCCATCACCTACGGTTAGAACAGAGCATGCGATTGTGGTATTATTAGATGCATATAAAAAAGGATATGCATTAGATTTTAATATCATAAAAGATTCGTTGATTGCTGAGGTTGGTAGGTTAGATTACAGTGCACCAGATAAAGCATTAGAATCTTCATACGATAGTTGGGCATTATCTGAAATTTTGAAGATTACTAAAGATAGTATATTAAGTAAAAAGTACTTGAATAAAGCGTTAGATTACAAAGAGTATTGGAAAAAAGACTTTGCTGACCTTACTAAAAGTGATATTGATATTATGCCAGCACGAGGAATGTATCAGGGGACCGTTTGGCAATACCGCTGGTTTGTGCCCTTTGATGTAAAAGGATTAAAAGAATTAGCTGGAGGCGATAATAGTTTTGTTACACAATTAGATCAGTTTTTTGATGGAGATAATTATAATCATGCTAATCAACCTGATTTGCAAGTTCCAGGGCTATATAATGCGTCGTCACAACCGTGGAAATCACAAAAGCTCTTTCGTAATCTCTTATTAGATCCGTTCATTCAAAGTTATTTTAATGATAATAGTAAGGGAGTCGATTCTTATTTAGGTCGAATTTATAAAAACGAACCACAGGCGTATGTCCGTACTATGGATGATGATTCAGGGACCATGTCCTCTTGGTTCGTAATGCGTAGTATTGGTTTATCACCTGCAAACGTCGGGGATCCTATTTATTATTTAACTGCTCCAATATTTAAAAAAGTAAGCCTGCAATGGGATAATAAAAAGTCTTTTATTATTGAAGTTAAGAATTACAACAAAGACAATTTTTACATAAAATCAGCTAATTTGAATGGGAAAAATTTAGAAAGAAACTGGTTGACGCAACAAGAGATTCAAAAAGGAGGAAAACTTATTTTAGAAACTTCATCGGAGCCAAATAAACAATGGGGAATTGAAAATCAGTGGATATCGAATGTGAAACAATTATTTTGATATATTAAATATTTTAATTTTTTATTTTAAGACTTTAATTAAAAGATATAGAAAGTTAGGTAATAATCAGGAATTCGCATTTATTAGTTGAATCTACCATGAAATAACTATAGTTTAATAGAAACATTTAAAAAATACATTAGATACGTTGTTATGTATTTTAATTCAAAAGGATTTGATTTAAGCTAAAATACTTGGTAAATTTTGGACAATTTTATTTGAAATATGATGAGAGAAATATTTAACCAAAGAGTTTGTTAATATATTGACATTATAAAGCAGTCTGATGCCTTTATTAATTAGTTTCATTTGTTATTATTTAATGGATGTATCGATTTTCATAAACTATTTTAGATGATCTAATCTCTATTAAAAAGGGATGGCCTTTGAACAGTTTTTTCATATAGTTATTTAAGTAATAATGATTTTGAGGAAAGTCTAGGGAAATCACAAAGTCTAGCTGTCTTCAAAGTGAAATTTTTAGAGTGGCGAACTTATGACATAGATTTGATCCATATTTTGTAATATAACAACATATTAACTTTATATAAAAAAAAACTATAATTATACATGAAAAAAAGTACTATTAAACTGGCAATGTATCTTAATTACTTTGTCTTTGCAATACTAATGAATAGTGTAGGAATTGTAATTTTAAAAGCGCAAAAAAATTATGGAGTTAATGAATTAGAAGCAAGCATTCTAGAAGCTTTTAAAGATTTGCCTATTGCTATTGTATCTTTCTTTATTGCCTCTTTATTGCCTAGAATTGGTTATAAAAAGTCAATGCTAATTGGCTTGTTATTAGTGTCTGCGGCTTGTGTTATGATGTATTTCGGGAATTCCTTTAGCGCTGCTAAAGTACTTTTCGCTACTGTTGGTATGTCTTTTGCATTGATTAAAGTGTCTGTATATTCTCTGATAGGTACTGTAACGGCGAGTCAAAAAGAGCATAACAGTCTAATGAGTAGTATTGAAGGGGTTTTTATGATAGGAATAGCCTTGGCTTATTTTTTATTTCCTGCCTTTAATTCTGAAACTGATCAAAATGCTTGGCTTAATGTCTATTGGTTTTTAGCTGCTGTTTCAATGCTTTCTTTTAGTTTCTTGTTTTTTACTAAATTCCCAAAGCAAAAAGAAATATCAGGAATTGACTTATTAGATGATTTTAAACAAATGTTTAAATTATTTGCTAAATTATTAACAGTCGTTTTTGTAATTAGCACTTTTCTTTTTGTGATGATTGAGCAGGGAATTATGACTTGGTTACCTACGTTTAACGAGAAAGTACTCCATTTACCTGAGAACATAAGTATTATGATGGCGAGTATCCTAGCAATTTCATTGGCGACGGGAAGATTGCTAGCTGGTTTGATTATCAAATCTATAAATTGGATTTGGGTGTTGACTTTTTGTATAATAATGGCAATGCTATTGTTGGTTTTTGTTCTTCCATTGGCAGTTAATTTAGAAGTAAAAGATATTAATTCATTAAGCGATATTCCGCTTATGGGATTTGCATTTCCATTGGTGGGGTTATTTATAGCACCTATTTATCCGCTATTGAATTCGGTTGTTTTAAGTGCCTTGCCTAATAAATTGCACAGTTCAATGACGGGACTTATAGTCGTCTTTTCTGCACTTGGTGGTACTTTAGGAGCAAGAGTAATTGGTTATTTATTCAAAAATGATGGGCCGGAAAACGCTTTTTATTATACCTTGATTCCAATGTTATTATTATTGTTTTCATTTTTCATTCTTAAAATTCTTACTTCTAAATCATGGAAATCAAATTAAATAATACCGATAATATTTTTCATGAATTATTAATTCAAGAAGATACTGATCAAGATAAAAAGATCACTAAAGATGATAAAGGTCCTAAACGTTTTGTCCTTGTAGATGAAAAGTCTAATGCTGAAAAGGTGATTACTGGAACTTATCATCTTTCAAATCTTCTTCAAGAGCTGACTTTACTTAAAGAAAATGGGTTAAATGAGCTAGATTTAGCACATGTTGAAGAAGATCCTGTTGATAGAATTTCTAGAAAAATTCGTGATGATTATTGGGATGAATTGACACGGACAATTGACAGGAAAGGATTAACCCAAATTCTTGAAGATGAAAAGACATTTAATGACGTGCCGACACTTTATCTTTCCGCAAAGGATGAAATAGGAGTTTACTATTTTAAAGAATTGGAGAAGGACTTAAAAAAAATTAAAGTCGTTGTTTTACCGGAGAATTACAGTGTGGATTTTGTAAATGGCTTAAATAAAAAACCAGGAATTTTAGGATTA
The DNA here is from genome assembly GCF_000264055.1 of Flavobacterium sp. ACAM 123. Classification (GTDB taxonomy): domain Bacteria; phylum Bacteroidota; class Bacteroidia; order Flavobacteriales; family Flavobacteriaceae; genus Flavobacterium. Next base: position 12,041 of record NZ_AJXL01000033.1, read on the forward strand.
GCGCTAGAGCAAAAAGCACATATCTTGGAAGGTGTTCCTTTTGTTGTACCTGGCGGGAGATTTAATGAAATGTATGGCTGGGACAGTTATTTTATATGCATTGGATTGTTAATTGATGGACAAAATCGAAAAGCTATGGCTATTGCCGAAAACTTTAGGTATCAAATTATTCATTATGGTAAAATATTGAATGCAAACCGAAGCTATTATTTGACAAGAACGCAGCCTCCGTTATATTCCTCATTGTTGATGGATATCATGGAAGATAAAAAAATAGAGAAAGAATGGTTGAAAAAGCATCTAGAAGCTGTAATTATGGAATACAATACAGTATGGATGGTACCTGGAAATAGATTGACACCAACGGGTTTGAATAGATATAAAGCGGAGGGAATAGGTATGCCATTAGAGGTTGAGGCTGGACATTTTGACGATATTTTAACTCCTTATGCCGAAAAGTATAAATTGCCTATCAGAGAATTTGAGGCACAATATTTAAACAGGTTTATTGTTGATGATGAGCTTGATTTGTATTTTGTGCATGATCGTAGTATGAGGGAAAGTGGCCATGATACGACTAGTCGTTTAATAAATAAATGCGCCAATCTAAATTTAGTTGATGTTAATAGTTTTCTCTATAAATATGAGAAAGATATCGGTTTCCTCATTAAAGAGTATTTTAAAGATTCATTTTTAGTCGGAGGAATAGATTATAAATCAGAAGATTGGGAGAATAAAGCTAGATTTCGCAAAAGCAAAATGGATGAATTGTGTTGGAGTGAAGCAGCAGGTATGTATTTTGATTATGATTTTGTAAATCATAAGCAAAGTTCTTTCGAGGCAGCAACTACTTTTTTTCCATTATGGGCGGGGCTGTGTAGCGAGAGCCAGGCAAAAAAAATAGTGGAAGTAGCCTTACCTCAATTCATTCAATCGGGAGGTATTACAGGAAGTACAAAAGTTAGTGTTATTCCTTTACAGGCTCTTCAAAGACAGTGGGATTATCCTTTTGGTTGGGCTCCCCATCAAATGTTATTATGGAAAGGCTTACTTAATTATGGGTATTTTGATAAAGTCCAGGAAATGACTTATCGATGGCTATGGTTAGTAACAAAAAATGCGGTAGAGTATAACGGAACCATTCCAGAGAAGTTCAATCTTGAAACTAGTTCGCACAAAGTTTTTGCTGAATATGGCAATGTTGGTACTGAATTCGACTATATTTCTAAAGAAGGTTTTGGATGGGTAAATGCATCTTATCAATACGGTTTGCAAATTCTAAATGATGAGTTAAAAGCTAAATTAAGTACTCTCACTTTACCACAAGACTTGTTCGAAACATCAAGCATTACCAATATGTTATAAAGTGTGAAATAAATTTAAAATATAAATATTTAAATATGTAATTATGTTAACTAAAAATAATCTTTTAAAAAAAGTAGGGTGGTTTTTTACGTTTCTATTCTTCGTAAATTTACAGGCCCAGGAACGTCCAAAATTAATAGTTGGTATCGTTGTTGATCAAATGAAAATGGAATATTTGTATCGTTTTTCTAATGATTTTTCTAATGATGGTTTCAAAAGATTAATGGGTAATGGGTACACGTTTCAAAACATGCATTATAATTATATGCCAACGTATACTGCTCCAGGACATGCATCTATTTATACAGGAACTACACCAGCAACTCATGGAATTGTAAGTAATGAGTGGTATAGTAGAAAGTTAGGCAAAGAAATGTATTGTACAGATGACGCTAGCGTAAGTACTGTGGGTGATGGGACTAAAGAGGAGGGTGAGATGTCACCTAAAAATTTATTATCCACTACTATTACAGATGAATTAAGAATGGGAACTAATTTTAAAGGTAAGGTTATAGGTGTAAGTCTTAAAGACCGTGGTGCAATTTTACCAGCTGGACATTTTGCAAATTGGGCTTTTTGGTATAGCAAAACGGGTTCTTTTATTTCTAGCTCTTTTTACGGTGAAAAATTACCTGATTGGGTTCAGAAATTTAATAAGGAAAAGCATTATATGCCGTATATAAATAAAGGGTGGGATTTATTAAAACCCAAAGTTACTTATGATGAGAGTTTAGAGGATAATAATCCATATGAGGGTAAGTTATATAATAGCACATCTCCAGTTTTTCCTTATGATTTAAAGGATATGTATGCCAAAAATGATGCTGGAGTATTACGATCTACTCCATTTGGTAATGATCTACTGGCTGAATTTGCCATGAAAGCAATAGAAAAAGAAGAATTGGGAAAAGATAATATTACTGATTTCTTGACGGTTAGTTTTTCTTCAACTGATTATGTAGGTCATTTATTAGGGCCAAGGTCTATGGAATTACAAGATACTTACTTACGATTAGATGAAACAATTGCTGATTTCTTAAATTATTTAGACAAGACGGTAGGAAAAGACAATTACCTATTGTTTTTGACTGCGGATCATGCTGGTGCAGAAAATGTTAATTACTTAAAAGATCATAAATATAATGTAAATAGCGTAAGTCCTAAAGACATCAGAAATAATCTAAAGGATTTTTCTATCAAAACATTTGGTGCTGATTTGGTTGCAAACTACTCAAGTTTTAATTTGTTTTTTAATAAAGAAACTATTAAGGCTAAAAATCTTGATTTAAATGAAGTTAAAGAAGCGTTCAAAAATTATCTTATGACGCAAGACTATGTTAAAAGAGTTTACACTGAAGAAGAAATTTTACATTCAACCGGAAATGACTACTATTTAAATTTTATAGCTAAAGGATATGATGTGACCCAAAATGGTGATTTAATAATTCTTGATAAGCCTGGATATATTGAATACCACGGCACGGGAACTTCTCATGGAACGACTTATACTTATGATACCCACGTTCCAGCAATCTTTTACGGATGGCATATTAAAAAAGGGGAGTCTTTTAATAAAAAGGAGATTACTCAAATTGCTCCTACAATCGCTCAGAAAATAAAAATTTCTTTTCCTAATGGTACTGAAGCAAACGTTCTGGAAGAAGTTTTAGGTGATAAGTGAAATACAAAGAGTAGTTTTACTATAGATTCTACTGCAAAAAAAAAACCGATACAAGATTAATAAATTAAAAGTAAAATTAATAAACAGTAGTGTGGATATGCAAATGAAATCCGCACAAAAAGTTAAGGACACTATCCTAAAATCGGTGTAAGTTTAAAATTTCAGGGTTAAATTATTTATAGTTTAATCCTGTTTTCAAATATAGCTAAAAATTGATTGAGTATAACTCCCCAATTTCTAACAGGCATTGTCCATTTTTTAGTACTTTCATTTATTGCTAAAAATACGGATTTCATAACAGCCTCGTCTGTTGGGAACGACAGCTTGTTTTTGGTGTATTTTCTAATTTTTCCATTGAGATTTTCTATTAGATTTGTCGTATAAATAATAGTTCTAATCTCGATAGGAAAATCGAAGAAAACAGTGAGTTCATCCAAGTTATTTTCCCAGCTTCTTATAGCATAAGAGTATTTAGAGTCCCATTTAATTTTAAAGTCGTTTAAGGCTGCTTTTGCTGCTTCTTTAGTGGGCGCTGTATAGATTTGTTTCATGTCCCTGGTAAATTCTTTTTTATCTTTCCAAACTACGTAACGACAGGAGTTCTTAATTTGATGCACTACACATATTTGAGTCACTGAGTTTGGAAAAATGGTTTTTATAGTATCTGTAAAACCGTTTAAATTATCGGTTGCTGTGATTAGTATTTCTTCTGTTCCTCTGGCTTTTATATCAGTTAATACACTCATCCAGAATGCGGAAGATTCATTTTTTCCTAACCATAAACCAAGAACTTCTTTTTTACCATCGGTTCTTAGACCAACTGCAATGTAAATGGTTTTGTTTACTACTTTAGAATTTTCTCTAACTTTAAAAACTATTCCATCCATCCAAACAATGAGATAGGTGGCTTCCAATGGTCTGTTTTTCCAGGCTATTACATCATCAGTAATGCAGTCTGTGATTCTTGAAATAGTAGATGTAGAGATATTAAAATCGTAGAGTTCTCTTATCTGTTCTTCAATATCACTGTTGCTCATTCCTTTAGCATAGAGTGAAATAATAACATTTTCTACACCATCTGTTGCGCTTTCTCGTTTCTTAACAATCATGGAGCTAAAAGAACTGTCACGATCTCGTGGAACCTGTATTTCTATTTCGCCTAAAGTAGTTTTTAGCTTTTTCTTTGTATAGCCATTTCTTAAGTTGTTGGCTTTAATTTTTTTGATGCTTTTCGTAGTCTAGATGAGCATCTAACTCACCTTCAAGAATCTTTTCAATACCTCGTTTGTGAAGTTGTTCTAAAAAGGTCGTGAGTTCTGGGCCGTTTTTAAATTGCTTTAAAAAATCTTCGTTTAAAATGTCTTCTGGTTTCATAAGTGCGTAAAAGTTAAATTTAATAAATAAAAAAATCTCAAGTCAATTAATAACCTGAGATTTTAAAACTTACACACTTTATGAGACAGTGCCTTTTAGAAATTGTATGCTATTTTCAATTATCTGACAGCCCCTTTCTTTTTTTCTTTCTTCTTCTATTTTTAAGTTGGTTTGGCAAATAATCTGTAGCATATTCTGCTTGAATGAGCATATCCAATACTTTCACCAAATCAGGAATAGTGAGTGAATCTTTTTGCTGTTGAAGGTGATGAAATAATGATTCCTTAGAGGGAAGTTTTTCATGACTCTGATTTCTTTTTTCGTCACCAGTTATTTTTAATCCGCAACGTTCTTGAATCGCCTTCGCACTGTATTCTTTCCCTAAACTACTACCATTAAAAACACTTTTAGTCTTGTGGTCAACATAGGTAATACCATAAAGTAGGCCTTCTGCACTTTTTCGAAAAACAGTATGAATTCCTTCTTTTTCCAAATATTTTGCCAGTTGGTTTGTTGACATTGTTCGCTCCTTTAGTAGTGCAATATCAATTGCGTTTTTTAGCCGTATTTTATCCGGTATTCTTCTAACTTCATTATGCTTAAATTTTTCCTCTAGAAATTTTAAAGTTGGTTTACTATAAAAATCACTTGCTTTAATTGGAACGCCAATTGGTTTGCCTTGTTCATCCAGAATTCGGTATACCAATCCATTTGTTAAAAATATTTTTGAATTTTCGCTGCCTCGATCAGCCATTACATTATACTGATTTAGAACTGCATTTAGTTCAGGAATACTTGCGTACTTGTATTGGTTGAGAACTGCATTCAAAACGTTGGATATGGCCTTCTTTGTTTCCATGCGACCATACTGAATCTTGCCAACAGCAATAGGCTGCAATATAAATTCCTCTTTCTTTTTTCTTCCTTCCGCTTTAACGAGTCCAAAGAGTTCTTCAATTTCTTTACGGGCAGGTTCGGATTTCCGTATTCCTAAATGGTGTAAATCAATCCGTTTACCATCCCTCTCAATATTTATGGTTACAACGTGTAGGTGAGGGTGTCCTGCATCGCGATGTTGGTATACTAAATATGGTTGTTTTCCAAAACCGATTTTCTCCATATAAGTATTCGCAATAGCTATTAGCTTTTCTTTGGAATGATTTTCTGATGGATCAAAATTTAGGGAAATATGCACACTATTCCGTTTTGCATTTTCGTTTAATTCTATCTGCTTTATAAAACGGTTTAGCTTTAAGGCATCACTCATTTTGTCAACATCGACAGGGTAGTTTCCTGCCGAGATACACTCAGCTACACCAGCTTTAACTTTGTTCTCATTGTAGTTAAAAATACTGCGGATTGAATGACTAGTTTTTATGATTGTAACCATTTGTCCGAAATTTTTAGAATGTGTTTTTTGTATTTTTTCTACTTTGTTGAAAAGGATTTTTTTATCCAGATCAAAGCTAATTATCCAGTTCTTGAATTCAGGAATCTGCTGCAAAGTGTGTAGTTTTTTTACAGCCTGAAGAATATTGGTTCCAATGGCGTTCAGCTCATTGTGGAGTACTATAGTTTCTTCCATAAAATCGTCCAGCGATTGGTTGCGATAGATAGTCACAATAGACTTATCAAAAAGGTGCTTACGGACGTAGTCACTTAATTTTCGGCAAGTACTGACTTTCCATTTGCGTTCAATTTTTGCATATTCTTCGGGAGTTAGGCGCAGCCCGATTGTGCGTGTCCTGTTTGAATTTTCTGCTTCCATCATCTATCATTTTCATTGTTTTCAAACTCTTTTTATCCTTTCAGTGTCACTGCCCACGAGTTCCGAGTGTGGGGCAGCAAGATCCGGTTGTTTAACAACCGTTCATCTTGCCAATTGCAGGAACGTTGCAATTTTTTAGCTTTTTAAAGGATTAAGGCTAATTTAAAACGAATGCTAAAAATAAACAATCATAGCTATATTTCGGCTAGGATAGCACTTCGATAAATGAAAGGAGATAGCAGTACTTGAATCAGTCAGACTGCCCGTAAATTTTTCAAAAGAAAAAAAAGAAAGCAGTAAAAAAATGGATATACATCAAACGGAGTGCTATAAGTCCCGAAGGGGTGGCACAGCGAAGAATGAGTGGTGACATTATGGGCACGTAGTTGATGAATGTCCAATACCTTGGCTGAACTTTTTATGATTTTTTATCGAGATATTTTTAACGTCTTTAAGGTATATTAAAGCTCTAGGAATATTTATTTTAGGGGTCTTTGAAAGTGTACGCTCCCTTGTGCCAATATAGAAGAAAATGTTCCTAAATAATTATTAGATCTTGAATAATGGAGCGTACTTTTTCAAAAGAATATATTTTAATTAATGTTCAAAATTCTGACTGTTTTCAGGAAGGTTTTTGAACATGATTTGAAAAAAATTACCGCAATCAAAAATCATTTATTCTTTTGCTTAAATTAACGAAATGGTGTCGGCAAGATCATGTTCTGTAATATGATCTAAAATAAAAATTTCAACCTCTATTTTATTGTCGGGAGAAGTGGAAAATGAGTTAAGATAAGACGCTGTGTTTTCATCTTCAATATGAATAATCTCAGTGTAACCTTTCGAAATTAAATTGCCTTTTAATTTCAAAACTTTAAGCTCACTTTTATTATCAATTTCTTTTTTAACTCTTAGCTTAATAGTTTTATCCATGGGGTTATTCTTTATTGATGCGCAATCTTAAAATATTGCGCAGTTTTTTTAGATTTACTGTCTGTTATACAAACAAAAAAGAGACTTATGACGGTCTCTTCTTGGAATTAATTATATCTTTTATAAAATATTTATTTAGCCTTCAATAATTTTTCCAAATACTCGACCTTATCTTTTTCGGCTTGAACCAAACGTTCGTAAAGTTTTTTATTTTCGTCATATGCTTCAATCAATTTGTCAATAGGATTAAAAGTGCAGTTGAAGTTTAATGATGAAGCGTTATCGTGGTATGTATTGCCTATAATATTAAATACCGTTTCATCACTATAATTTTTAATCGCCTCGGCAGAAACTCCAAGAACTTCAGCAATAGCCTGTAATTTTTCATCGTCTATTGTTTCGCTTGCTTCTATATTAGAAACTGACTGTTGGCTTATGCCAATTGCAATAGCCAATGCTTCTTGTTTCATTCCTCGAAGCTCTCTGATTCGGCTAATATTTCTGCCTATATGTTTCGGTTTTGTTGCTGTGCTCATAGTCCAAAGATATTTAAAATTCTGTCAAAAAAAAATATTGGTAAAACACAAGATTGCTTTGGTAAGATACAGTTCCCATTAGTTCGGTACGGTACAATCTATGGCTTACTTGCTGTGTATTAAACAAAAATACAATTTTTCGGATTAGTATTAACTAAAAAATTTAAATTATGAAAGCAGTTGACAACGCAGGATTAAAGACAGTTAAGAACATTATTATTGAAAGTATCAGTACAAGTGGTGTTTACTGTTTTGGAGAGAGAAAGAAAAGCCAATCGGTTTTAAATCCTTTTTCAGAAAATAGTTCTAAGAAGGAAAGAAATACCCATTTTTATTTATTGGTTTTAACTGATCAATATATAATTAAAACTGTATCTGATATTTGTGATGTTATAAAAAACAGAACAAAAGGTCGCTATACGGTAACTATGTTGCTTCATAAAGGGAAATTGGGTAATTACCTCACTCCGCATCAAACATTTTTTTATCATGAGGTTTTAACCAAAGGTTATAAAGTGTACGAGCGTGAAAACATGCCTCCGAATATTGTCTTTAATGAGGTTCCAAAACGTAATGTTGATTATATCCGATCCTATTGGAAAAATAGAAATATAATTGCTGATAATTTTATAAATAGTCAGAATCAAATTGACTTATTGGAAAGCGCAGTGGTTCACGAAGCAATGATTCATACCGCTGTAGAACAAATCTGTCTCGGACTAATCAACGTATTTTTAGGATATCATCCCAATCATTTTTCACTAGCTTATTTGTTTGAAATCTGTGAAATATTCACGCCACTTGTATCTGAAATATTTCCACAAACTACTGGTGAAGATAAAAGACTCTTTGATTTATTAAAAACAAATCCAGGTTCACTTCGATGGTTTAAATTGAAAAATTCAAGTAGAATAGATACTGAGCTTCTAGCGAAAAGATGCAAGCTATTCCATGAACGAGCTTGCGAACTTGTAGAAGTCGAAATGGAGCGTATTGAGAATCTATATAATAAAGAACTCTAGAAACTTGAATTATGTATTACAATATTTTAACTCAGAAAGACTATCCAAACTATCGTCAAATAAAGAAAATAATCAAAATTTTAATAAAATTTATTGACACAGAGGCCATTTATTTCTCACGCCATATCGATGAGAAAATCAATATAGGTATTATCACGGTTCTTGTCACTGAAAACAATCCGCATAGTTGGGAAGATATTGAGGAGTACTGCTCGAATTTTTTTAAAGCCTATCCTGAGTTTTCATTTCGAGTCTTTAACGCAAATTGGGTAAAGGGGTCGCTCAGGAATGGAAATATTTTTTTTATCATGCATTGTAGTGAGCACGAATTGGTTTACAGTGCTGATGAAAGTAGTAGTGCTGTTGTCCTAAAAAAAATAAATGTCAACCGGCTTATAAAAAAGACCGAAGAAACGTTTCGCTTTGATTTTAAAGATAGTGGGATTATTAGGCGAGATCGAAACTTTCATTTAGGATGTGAAAACTATTCTATGGCAGCTTATACTATACATCATGAACTGCGCTTAATTTTTGTATTTGCCACATGGTTTCTGACGGGAGAATGGATAGGAGAACACAGTCTAAAAAAACTGCAAAAAGAGTTGAGTAAGTTTTCCAGTGTTTTAGGCAAGACATTTGACCCAAATAAGGAAGAGGAGTGGTTCGTCTTAGAACAACTGGAAAATGCTCGTGCTGCAATCCAATTCAATGCAAAAATCGAACCAATCAGTAATAAAACCGTGGAAGCAGCAGCTGCAAAAGTGGATTGGGTTGAAAAAGAAGTTCGAAGATTATTAGAGGTATATATTGAAAAAACAAAACAAAAAATTAAAGATCATGGAAGCAAATAAGATTAAAAACTTAGAGAATATTAGAAAATTAAGCGCTCGGTATTTCAACACGTTAAAGCCTATTACAGATAGAACTGATATTTATACTGCTGAAATCAGAGTACTAAATTATTACGAACTTACTTATGTTGTTTCTAACATGTTGAAGTTGTGTATTCTTGCGCTAGACCAAGAAGCTCCTGAAATTTCAAAGACGATCAAAAATACCTCTATTAATGTTGCCGTTGTCTTGGAAGTCGTTACGCAGTTGCTTCCAATAGATGAAATTGAATTCTTGGATGAAATACATCAAATGCTTATAAAAGATCCCGAGATACTAGAAGAATGATATATTTAAAAATAATATTTAATTGCTGTTACTATGGAAACGAATGACATAAAAACATTGAAGGAATTGCACAAACTGTCGGGAAGAAGTTTTAAGACTCTTAGATCAAACCACCATAAGAAAGGTTTATATAGTGTTGACTTAGTTGTGGAAGGGTATTTGGATTTACTTTTCACTGTTGCTAATTTAATCAAGGTCTCCATTTTGGCTCTTGATTCAGATGAAACGTACTCTAGTCAAGTACCGGATCCACCAACTAATATAAAGAATATGTTAGAAATAGCGCTTCAACTATTACCTTATGAAGAAGCAGAATTTTTAGACAAATCAAAGGAATTGCTTTTAAAGGAAAATCAGGATAGTATTCCTGAGAATTAAAACTTGGAGGGTAGATTTCTATTGTCTCCTATCCTCACCATATTTCAACTATGATTTAGACAAAAAACAATTCTATCTTTGAAGGAAGTGTGATTTATGAGTAATTAGTGAAAGACCCTCAAGACGTTCTTTTACTTTTAAAAAAGGAGATGTGTGATGAAAAATGAAGAGGAAAATGAAAAAAGAAGAATCACTCCAGAGAAAGCTTTGGAGTTGTTTTATAGGGAGAATGAGAGTTTAACTCTTGAAGTCGATAAAAAATCATTTCGCAATGCTAAAACAAATGATGAAAATAATCAAAGTAAGTCAAGCAATTTGTCAATTTTAACAATTCGAGAAGTTGCCCTGAAATTAAAGTTAATTAATAGCGAAGCAGCTAAAAAATGGATAGAAAAAAGAGGAATCAGAATTCATAAATTTTCTAAACAAAATATTGTTTACGAAATCGAAGTGATATGTGAAATTGATAAACCTTTTGTGAAATCTTTAAGATTAAAATACCCATTAAGATGGAAAAAAATATACAGAAATCTGGTTAAAGATAAGAATGTGTATGAACTATTGGTTTTACAACTAGAAGGAGAGTTAGATTACGTTCCAACCACTAAGGTGAAAAGGAATATAGAGGATGAGAAACTATATAATGATTTAATGAAATGAATAAGTTAGTATTACCAAAGAAAAAATATAAAGGAATTAAGATTTATTGTAGAATATGTAAAGTAGATAATCCTAAATGTAATCATTTTGAAAGCTTTACGTATAGAGTAAGAGTTCATATCCCAGGAACTCAAAAGAGTGTCAAGTCTAAAATATTAAACTCAAAGATTTATAGTGATGCGGTAATTGAAGCTATCAATTTTGAAAAGCACTTAAAAACCAATAATTATCAAACAATAGTAGCTGATTCGGCCGAAGGAAATGATTATTCTGTTATTGATTCCATAATAAAGTATAATCAGTATTTAAATGGTGAAAGTGAGTATGCTCAATTTAAAAAGAGTGTTACTAATGAACACCGTAAAGAATTAATACGATTTTGTAAATATTTTGCTAAGACATTAAAGAAAAATAAAAACATTGAGTTAACTAGAATTAAAGATGTTAGTAGGCAAGATGTATCAAATTTTTATTCTTGGGCTGATAACCATTATAATCCGAAAACATTTAATAAATGTTTGAATGGAGTCAAAGGTTTCTTTGATTTTCTCATAGATATTGAAGAAATTGAAATGAAGAATCCTTTTAGAAAATATTCTCGGAAACAGATACAAAAAACAAATATTGATTCTGTTACCAGAGAAGAGTTTATTAAAATTCTTGAAGCAGTAGATACATTTAGTCCTTTTGTTGTTCTTGGGGGTAGAGGAGAGCGGAAAAACATGTTTAAACCGTATTTGAAAGATGGTTTTAGATTGTTTTTGTTAACTGGTGGAAGGCGAGAAGAAATTGTAGATCTGCGTTGGAGTCATATTTATGTATCTGTTAGTGGAGTGAAATTTTTTAGAATCCAAAATTTAAAAGTGGAGCGAAACCTCAATATTGATGGATTATATAAATACATTCCAATAAATTCTGATTTGTTTGACTTACTGGTGGAGATGGGCTATCATGAAAAAAAGCAAACTGACAATTATATTTTATTACCTGAAAGAAAAGTCAAATCAAAAACAATTATGGATTCAATTTCAAAATCTTTTACACATTATAAAAATGGAGCGGGCATTGAAAAAGATATTAGTTTGAAAAGTTTAAGGAAAACATACATTACATGGGTGCATCAAGTAATGCAAAAAGAAACAGGGTTACTAACTTCACATTCAACTGCAAAAGTATTGGAATCATATTATATAGATCCTCAAATTTTATCGGTAGTTGAAAGGGGGGCTGTCGAAATAAAGATATTTGGACAAAATTCCTCACTCTAATTCCTCACTCCTAATATTTTGAAATGCTTTTTTACTTGATTGAAAGCATAAAAAAACCCTTAAACAATTGCTGTTTAAGGGTTTGTTTTTGTAGCGAGAACGAGATTTGAACTCGTGACCTCAGGGTTATGAATCCTGCGCTCTAACCGACTGAGCTACCTCGCCAAAGGTTCTAAGAATATCCATTCCTGGGCGCGGGTGCAAAGATAAAAATAATATTAAAGCACGCAAGCATAAACCAAAAAAATAAATAAATTTAAAAATATTTTTTTTAGACATTATATTCTATATATTCGGAAAAAATATAAATGTAGATCATGGATTTAAAAGTACGTTACGAAATAGAGTTCCCCATAAACTCGTCTCCTCAATTGTTATATCAGTATATTTCGACACCATCTGGATTATCGGAATGGTTTGCGGATAATGTGAATTCTCGAGGCGAATTTTTTACATTTATATGGAATGATTCTGAGGAAAAAGCCCGGCTTGCCTCAAAGAAATCAGGAGAGAAAGTAAAGTTTAAATGGATTGACGGTGACGGAAAAGATACAGAGTATTTTTTTGAACTACATATTTTAGTGGATGAGTTAACTAAAGATGTTTCGTTAATGGTAGTAGATTTTGCTGAAAAAGATGAAGTTGATGAAGCAACGCAACTTTGGGGAAATCAAATATCAGACCTTAAACATCTAATTGGTTCTGTATAGCAAAAGTGTATATTATAACTTACATTTGCCCTAAACTAAATTTAGGGCTTTTTTTATGATTAATTTTAATGGAACTATGGTATCTCAGGATACTAATATATTGACACACAATCGTGCTTTTTTATATGGCGATGCCGTCTTTGAAACGGTTAAAATAGTTAACTCTAAAATTCTTTTTTTAGAAGACCACTATTTTAGGCTAATGGCATCCATGCGTGTCATTAGAATGGAGATTCCTATGAATTTCACTATGGAGTATATTGAGGAGCAAATCGTCTCTTTAGCGACTGCTAATTCGTTGTCAAACTCTTCTCGAGCCAGAATTACTGTTTTTAGGAATGATGGCGGGTATTATCTACCGAAAAGTAATAACGTCTCCTTTTTAATTCACACCACAGGTATAGAAGAGGCCTTTTATTTATTCAATCAGGAGAAATATGAGGTGGATTTGTTCAAAGATTTTTATGTAAGTAAACAATTATTATCTTCGATAAAAACGACGAATAAAATTTTAAATATTACGGCTAGTATTTTTGCTAGCGAAAATGGATATGACAATTGTTTGTTATTAAACGATAGCAAGAATGTTGTAGAAGCTATTCAAGGGAATCTTTTTATGCTTACCGGGAAGAAATTAATTACTCCTCCGATTTCTGAAGGTTGTTTAAATGGTATTATGAGAAAACAGGTTTTGGAATTCGCTAAGAAATTAGACTATTTGGAAGTAATAGAAGAAGTAATTTCCCCCTTTGATTTACAAAAAGCAGACGAGTTGTTTATCACAAACGTGATAAAGGGAATACAGCCCATAACGAACTATAGGAAAAAAGAGTTTGATGTTGTCTTGTCAAAATTACTGCTGGAAAAATTAAACGAAGTGGTAAGTGCTACTTAGTTTAGATAGGGATTTTCCGGTGCGTTAGACCAAATCATGTAGTCGCCTCCTAATTCTAAGATCTGTTCTTTCCAAAAATGGGCAGATGCTTTCCCTATTATTTTGTTTTTATAGCTATTAGGGGCAACAATCCATGAATTTGATGTCATTTCCAACTCTAATTGGTTTTCTTCCCATCCGGTGTAACCCAAAAAGAAACGGATATTATTTTTGTTTATTTTCCCGTTATTTATGAGTGTCTTTGTAGATTCAAAATCTCCGCCCCAGTAGATACCATTAGAAATTTCTATACTGTTTGGTATTAATTCCGGGATATTGTGGATAAAGTAGAGGTTATCTTGTTCGACAGGTCCTCCATTATAGATTTTGAAAGCGGCATTAATTTCAGGGAGTAGATCGTTGATTGTATATTTCAATGGTTTATTGATGATAAAACCTACTGATCCTTCCTTATCGTGGTCCGCTAATAAAATTACAGATCTATTGAATGATAGATCTCCAATTATAGAAGGCTCTGCTATAAGTAGTTGTCCTTTTATTAAGTTTTCTGAAATCATAATAGTGTACTTTTTTTATTAAATTTAAGAATAAATAAGAGAATTAACCAAATAAAATCGTCTAAAGACAATAAAAAACCTTCCATCAGGAAGGTTTTTATTATAATAGGTTTTAAAACTTACAATTAGTTTACTGCACCTTCTAGTTCTGCACCCGCTTTGAATTTTACAACGTTCTTAGCCGCGATTTGAATAGTTTTTCCTGTTTGAGGATTTCTACCGTCTCTTGCTGCTCTTGCTGAAACTGACCAAGATCCGAAACCTACTAAAGATACTCTACCACCTTTTTTCAAAGTTCCACTTACATTTCCTAAAAATGACTCTAAAGCTAATTTTGCAGCTGCTTTTGTGATTCCTGCATCAGCAGCGATAGCATCGATTAATTCTGATTTGTTCATAATAATAGTTATTAATTGTTGGTTATAAAAAATTGTTAATACACAAATTTAGCAGGAAATCCCTTCCCTGCAAGCGTTTCGGCTGTTTTTAGCTCGTTTTGTTGATAACTTATTTTTTTTGTTCATAAAACTACGGTTATTTGTTGTGATTTGTAAAAAACCTCCTGTTTTATTGAGTTTAGTAGACTTTTGCCTGATTAGAAAACGAGATTCCGTTTAGAAACTCGGGTGTCGTCATCTTCTTTTTTCCGGGAAATTGTAAACTGAGAACGTGAACAAAGCCATTTTCCACTGCGATTTTCATTTCTTTTTTAGTACAAATCATGGTACCGGTCGCTAAATCATGACCTTCAAGTAGTGTTTTGGCATCGTAAATTTTTACGTTCCATTCTTCATCTTTATCTGAAAAAATACACCAGGCAGCAGGGTAAGGACTCAAGCCCCTTATCAGGTTGTTAATTTCTAAAGCTGATTTTGTCCAATCGATTTTGCAGTTTTCTTTATTAAGTTTAAATGCTGATTTAATCTCTGATGCATCTTTCTGAATAGTTGTGGTGACATTTCCTTTTTCTATTAGCGCTAAAGTGCCTATAACTGTTTCGCTACCCAGATGCATTAAGCGGTCGTGTAGTTGTCCTGCATTTTCAGTTGGATCTATTTTAATTTCTGAACTCAGGATCATCGCACCCGTATCAATCTTGTCATCAATAAAAAAAGTAGTAACTCCTGTTTTTATTTCTCCATTTATTATTGCCCAGTTTATTGGTGCAGCGCCACGATAATTAGGTAAAAGCGATGCGTGTAGGTTAAAGGTGCCTAGGTCTGGCATTTCCCAAACTACTTTTGGTAACATTCTAAAGGCTACGACAATTTGTAAATTTGCATTTAAAGATTTTAGTTCTTCTAAAAATGATTCGTCTTTTAAGTTTGTAGGTTGCAATAGGTATAAATTATTAGCTAAAGCGTATTCTTTTACTGCAGAGTACTTTAATTTTTGACCACGTCCGGCAGGTTTATCGGCAGCAGTAATGACTCCTACAACAGTATATTTATTTTTGATTATGGTATCCAAAATGCCAACGGCAAATTCTGGTGTTCCCATAAATACGATTCTTAATTTTTCCATTATAGTTTTAATGTATATTTATTATTAGACTTTATCTGTATGCTTTCGCTCTCTAATAGCTGCTGCAGCACAAAGATAATATCCTCTGATTTTTTTCTTGTTTTATTTTCAATTTCTCTAGAATTTAAATCGGCGATGTTTAATAACGCAATTATCTCTTTTGAAAGACTGTTGCTGTCTGTTTTCTTGCTTTTTTTAGTGATGCAGTAGGAGCATATGCCGCAATCAACCGTTGTTATTTCACCAAAATAGTTTAAGATCAATTTGCTTTTGCAGACTTTTTGTTCACTAATATAACCCAATACCGACTGAAGTTGTTCTTTTTTTAGCTGATTTTGGTTTTCTAAATATTTAGAAACTCTAGAGATGGTTCTTTCGTCTTCCCGAATTTCGTTAAAAATCAGTGAGGCATCATTATTTCGTGACTGATAATCAACGATATCTTTTTCTTTTAATTTTTGTAAAACGGCTAATACTTGATTTTCAGTTGTTTTTGATTTTTTTGCGATTAATGGTACGTTAAAGGCGGTTTGCATATCGTAAATTCCAGCGTATGTTCTGAGGATAGACAAAATGATTTCTTCGTCGTTGCGATTCAAACTCATGTAGCGCATTAATTCTTTAGAAGGAATAATAAATTGCAACAGGATTTTTTCTGAGAACTCTTGTGATAGTGTAATGATTCCTTGTCTGTCCAAAAACTGCATTGCATTGTATGTTTTTAGAACAGGGAACTTATATTTTAAACAAAAATGATTTAAATTAAAGGAAAACCGTTCGTTAATCCCTTCTCCGTATGCAATTTGGAAAAAATTACATAGTTTGTTATACATTTCGTTTAAAAACTTTTTGTCAGGAAGAATATGTATAAACTGATTTTCGGCCTGTTTAATATCGGAGGGGTTCGTTAGGAGTACGGCAAATGCTTTTTCCCCGTTTCTGCCGGACCGACCTGCTTCTTGATAATAATTTTCAATGTTTTCTGGGAGCTGGATATGAATTACGGTCTTGACATCTGGTTTGTCAATTCCCATTCCAAATGCATTTGTGGCAACAATAACCTGTGCCCTGTCTTTCATCCAAAGCTGCATGTTTTTGTCCTTCTCTCTAGAGGTAAGTCCGCCATGATAATAAGTGGACTTAAACCCTAACGATTGCAATTGGGATGAAATTTCAATACAGGACTTTCTGTTTCTGACATAGATTATAGAGGATTGTGGATTTTTTCTTAGAATTTGTTCGATTCGAAAGAGCTTATCTTCCACTTCAAAAACCATATAGGCAATATTTTTCCGTGCAAACGATTTTTCAAAAACCTTAGGTTCTTCTAATCCAAGTTCGTTAATAATGTCCTCTTTAACTTGAGGTGTCGCGGTTGCGGTCAACGCTAAAAAGGGAATTTTGGGGAAATGCGTTTTTAAGTTGGAAATTTTTAAATAGGCCGGACGAAAATCATGGCCCCACTGCGAAACACAATGAGCCTCATCAATGGTTATCAAATTGATAGGAAGGTTTTTTATTCTGTCCATGATCCATTCTGACTGCAAACGTTCGGGAGATAAATAGAGGAATTTATAATTTCCAAATTGGCAATTGTCCAACAGGTCGATCATTTCATCTGACTTTATTCCGCCTGTTAGGGCGATTGCTTTAATGTTTCGCTTTTGCAAATTGGCAACCTGATCTTTCATTAAGGCGACTAGGGGGGAAACTACTAAGCAAATTCCTTCATTCATCATCGCAGGAATCTGAAAGCATACTGATTTTCCTCCGCCGGTTGGCATTAATGCAAAGGTATCGTCACCGCTTAAAACGGAATCAATGATTTCATTTTGCAACGACCTAAAGGAATCGTGTTTCCAGTATTTTGTAAGAATTTGTAATGCTTCTGACATCAATTATGAATTTTGATTACAAATTTTGAATAACAAATCAATAATTTGTGGCTCTTGACTTCTAGAACGAACTACTTAGAAATTTCATCTAATATAAAAAGAATTCTGTTATCGAGGTTGTCTTTAGGGACTTCTATAAGAGAATAACCATATCCCTCATAGGTTTCTATAAGATGATTTTGGATTAATTTTGCTTGCTCGTAGTTTTCATATCGGGCTTCATCACTCACGTAAATTTCCTCCCAAGGGGGAAGAATGAAAATTTTACTATATACGTGTTCTCGGCAAATAGCGTCAAAAGAGGCAGGGTAACTGTCTCCTATATAATGCATATAAGCTAAAATATCAGGAATTCCACGGTCGATAAATACAACCTTGTGCGATTCGTTAGAAGCATCAACGAATTGTTTTTTTCTTCCTTCAAGAAGAAGTTCGCTGAACAGCAATGGCTTCTCGAGAAACAACTGCTCAATGCCTTGTTTTTTTGCCTCTAAGGTTACTTCTCTGGAGATTTCAGGGTAACAACAAAAGCCTTTAGCGATTAACCCATCGATAATAGTACTTTTTCCTGTTCCTGGACCGCCGATAATTACTATGATTTCTTTCTGCACTTTTTGGAAATAAGGCGCAAACTTACTCAAACTTATTGGAAATCGAAAAAATGATTGCCATTAAAATATGAGTTTTCGGGAAAAATTCATAATTCATAATTCATAATTCGCATTTGAAACCGTATATTTGCTATTATTTTTTTAAAAATCAAGATGGATAAAAACACCGAAGAATTTTATGAGAGATTAAAAGTAGAGTTGGACAGGAGTAATACTTGGCCTGCTGTATATTTGTTTAAATTTATTGTGCCTTCTGAAGCGGATAACGTAGTACGTGTAGAACAAGCTTTTGATTGTATGGGTGCTGTTATTAAAACAACAAAATCTAAAACAGGGAAATTTACTAGTGTATCTATTGATGTTCAGGTTAAAGATTCTCAAGAAATAATTGATAAATACCTAGAAGTTTCTACTATAAAAGGTATCGTTTCCTTGTAGATAGGAAATAGACTGTTTAAAGCAAACGCAAATACTTATTTCGTGCGCTCTCTAAGTCAGTGTAATATAGAATCAAAATTAAATTCACCTATGAATTCAAAATATCAAAAAGAAATCGCGAACGATGTCGTTCACCATTTAGAATATAATGCAGAGAGATCACATTTAATTATTCCGGAATATGGTCGTCATTTACAAAAACTAATTGAGCAGGCAATTGCTATTGAAGATGTCGAAGAGCGAAATAAAGCCGCAAAATATATCATTCAAGTAATGGGTAGTTTAAATCCCCATTTGCGTGACGTATTGGATTTTCAACATAAATTATGGGATCAACTTTTTATTATGTCCGATTTTAAATTGGAAGTTGATTCACCGTATCCAATACCTTCGCGGGAAGTGTTACAGCTCAAGCCAGACATTTTAGAATATCCTCAGAATTTTCCAAAATACAGGTATTATGGTAATAACATCAAGTTTATGATTGATGTTGCCAATAAATGGGAAGACGGCGATATGAAAAACGCACTCGTTAAAGTGATTGCAAATCACATGAAAAAGTCGTATTTAAGTTGGAACAAAGACACCGTTAAGGACGATGTGATTTTTGAACATTTATTCGAACTTTCGGATGGTAAGTTAAACCTGACTGAAGGTACTGAGGAGTTGATCAGCACAACGGATTTGTTGCGAACAAACAAACGAATATCCAATAAAATTTTGCCGGCTGGACAACCAAAAATACAAAGTAATAAAAACGTGAAAACCGGTAAATCAAAAACATACACAAAAAATAAATAATAATAGAAAGAGTAATGCATTTAGAGGATACGGATTAGGGATTTAATTCTCTAAGTAAATTCGGTAGTTTTTAAATGAATTATAAAAATAGTACTACAATCATATGGGAATTTTCAAAATAGAAGGAGGTATTCGTTTAAAAGGAGAAATAACTCCACAAGGCGCAAAAAACGAAGCATTGCAGATTTTATGTGCAGTTCTTTTAACTACCGAAAAAGTAATCATCAACAATATTCCTGATATTATTGATATCAATAAATTGATTACACTTTTAGGGAATCTAGGTGTAAAAATTCAAAAAAATGGTTGTGGTTCATATACTTTTCAGGCAGATGATGTCAACGTGGGGTACTTAGAAACAGAAGCTTTTAAGAAAGAAGGAGGGTCATTACGTGGTTCTATTATGATTGTCGGTCCGCTTTTAGCCCGCTTCGGTAAAGGATATATTCCGAAACCTGGAGGTGATAAGATCGGGAGAAGAAGATTAGATACACACTTTGAAGGATTTATTAATTTAGGTGCAAAATTCCGTTACAATAGAGAAGATCATTTTTACGGAGTCGAGGCTCCAAAAGGATTGATTGGAGCAGATATGCTCCTAGATGAAGCGTCTGTAACTGGAACAGCTAACATTGTTATGGCAGCCGTTTTGGCTAAAGGAAAAACAACTGTTTATAATGCTGCTTGTGAGCCTTATTTACAACAACTGTGTAAGATGTTGAACTCAATGGGGGCTAAAATCACCGGAGTGGGGTCGAATTTGTTAGTAATCGAAGGGGTTAAAAGCCTTGGCGGATGCGAACATAGAGTTTTACCCGATATGATTGAAATTGGCAGTTGGATTGGATTGGCAGCGATGACCAGAAGTGAAATCACTATCAAAGATGTCAGTTGGGATAACTTGGGTGTTATTCCAAGTACCTTCAGAAAAATTGGTATCACATTAGAACGCAGGGGGGATGATATTTATATTCCGGCTCATGAAGATGGGTACGAAATTAAAACAGATATTGACGGTTCGATTTTGACCATTGCCGATGCTCCATGGCCTGGATTTACTCCTGATTTGTTGAGTATTGTTTTAGTTGTGGCAACGCAAGCCAAAGGCGATGTCTTGATTCATCAAAAGATGTTTGAAAGTCGATTGTTCTTCGTTGATAAATTGATTGATATGGGTGCGAAAATAATGCTGTGTGACCCACATAGAGCGGTAGTTATGGGGCATGATTTTCAATCACAATTGAAAGCGACGACCATGTCTTCACCAGATATTCGTGCGGGTATCTCCTTGTTGATTGCTGCGCTTTCGGCCAAAGGGACAAGTACTATACAAAACATTGAACAAATTGATCGTGGTTATGAAAGAATTGATGAACGATTAAGAGCTATTGGAGCCAATATTGTGCGTGTGGAATAGAGAAAAACGGTACAACTAGTAATGACGAACGAACAAACTGCTGTAAAAGCAACTTATTTTAGTATCATTGGAAATGCCTGCTTGGCTCTTATCAAAGGGTTGGCAGGCTTTTTTGGCAATTCATACGCTTTGATTGCCGATGCCATTGAGTCAACCACAGATATTTTTGCGTCGTTTTTAGTATTGTTCGGAATCAAATACTCTAACAGACCAGCAGATAAAAACCATCCCTACGGCCACGGTCGGGCGGAACCTTTAATTACCTTTATAGTGGTGGGCTTTCTAATTACTTCAGCGACTATTATTGCTTATGAGAGTATTTCAAACATTCGTACTCCCCATGATTTACCTAAACCTTGGACACTTCTAGTTCTGGGAGGAATAATCATTTGGAAAGAATATTCTTTTCGTTTAGTGATGAGAAGAAGTGTAGAAACCAATAGTTCGTCCTTAAAAGCAGATGCCTGGCATCATCGGAGTGATGCAATCACTTCTATCGCAGCATTCGTGGGGATTTCTATTGCTCTAGTGTTAGGAAAAGGGTATGAGTCGGCAGATGATTGGGCGGCACTCTTTGCTTCGGGATTTATTCTTTTCAATGCATATCTAATTTTTAGACCAGCGTTAGGCGAGATAATGGATGAACACGTTTATGATGATCTGATTCAAAAGATTAGAATAGTATCAGATCAAGTAGAAGGAATTATTGATACTGAAAAATGTTTCATCCGCAAAGCGGGTATGAAATATCATGTAGATTTACACGCAATTGTAAGTGCAACCATAACCGTAAAGGAAGGTCATGACTTAGCGCATAAACTTAAGGATAAGTTGCAAAAAGAACTTCCTGAATTGGAACATGTGTTAATACATGTGGAGCCGCATAAGTAGGTGCTGAATATTATTTGATAAACGAAACCAAAGCCAACTCGTAGCTTTGTAAGCCGAACCCAAGAATAACTCCTTTAGCATTACCTGAAATGTAGGATTGATGTCTAAAACTCTCTCGAGAATAGGTGTTTGAAATATGAACTTCAATTACGGGAGCCGTGATAGCCTTAATTGCATCACCTATTCCAATCGAAGTGTGCGTGTAGGCACCAGCGTTTAAGATGATTCCTTCATAAGAAAATCCAAATTCCTGAATTTTACCTATCAACTCTCCTTCAATATTGCTTTGATAATATGTAAATTCTATTGCAGGATATTTAATTTGTAAAGTTGTGAAATACTCTTCAAAAGTTTGATTACCGTAAACTTCAGGCTCTCTTTTTCCTAACAAATTTAAGTTAGGTCCATTAATAATGCAAATTTTCATATTGGATGTTTTTGTAAAAATAAAAAAACCGTTCCAATTAAAGAACGGTTTTAATAAAATTAGTTTTTTATTCTTTTAGAACAAGAATCCAGCAGAAACTTGAACTACTGAATTTTTAGTTTCAGCACTTGTTGAAACATCAGTTAATCCCAAACTGTAACGACCTGCAACAAAGAAACTCTTTGTGATTTTAAGTCCTAATCCTGCATTTGCCGCGAAATCAAAAGTATTTGCGTCTCTCACATCAAAATTATTTCTTTCACTTAATAAAAAGGAGGCCTGTGGGCCTAGCTCTAGACTTACAGATTTATTCAAATAAATTTTTGCCATAACTGGAATGGCTAAATACCCCAATTCATTTCTAAATTCTTCTACGACATTTTTGTAGGTAGCTCCTTGTGTAGAGTACAATAATTCAGGTTGGATAGAGAAACTGTCCACCAGCTTTATTTCCGCTACTAAGCCCGCGTGATAACTTGTTAATGCATCAAATTGCATTTCTGAACCTGAATAATTGGCGTAATTCAATCCGCCTTTAATTCCAAATTTCACTAATTGTGCTTGAACAGAAGCGGACATAGCAAATAAAACTATGGCAGCCAAGAGTGTTTTTTTCATAAAATTGTATTTTAGTAATAGTTGCTAATTTGAAGCTGCAATTAATAACACTTTAATAGTGTAAATATTGCGCTTCTTTTTTCTTAATTTTTTGTGTTGTTATAACTTTTTCATCAATGCAAATACTGCGCCGTAAATTAAAAATATTGTTTTAAAACTTTTGTGAGTAGGCAATAAGAGTGAGGGGTAAATAGGATTCGGTGATTGTTAAAATTTATATTTTCTTAGGGTGACCAGTTTAAATAATTGATAATCAATACCTTTATTCATAAAGTAAATTTGGTGTTTTCGGTTATTTTAATTTTTGGTCACAAATGTTAAAAGTTATATCCATAAAAAATATTTGATGTTAGTAGGTTTTTTTGGAATTTTTTTATTGCCTAAGAAAGACAGCTATGTCTTTGTCGTTAAGGCGGTTTTAAATAGTACTGACATGAGGAAAAAGGTGGAGGTAAAAAATACTGGAGAGTGTCCGTTTTTAAATCTGTAGAAATAAATAGTTTTTAAAATCGCGCCTATAGCCTGGTTTTTTTATGTCTAAAAAAGGCTTTACTTTGTAAGATGAATTGGAATTCATATATCAAAGGTTATCAGTCCTATTTGAAAATAGAGCGCGGTCTGTCAAAAAATACGATAGAAAATTATTCTTTCGATATTGACCGATTGTGCTTGTTTCTCAGTGAAAATAAAATTGAGGTTTCGCCACTTAAGATAGAGGAAGAAACGATTCAACAATTTATCTATTCAGTTTCAAGCCAGGTTAATCCACGTTCCCAAGCGCGGATTATATCAGGCCTCAAAAGCTTTTTTGGGTACTTGATTTTTGAAGATTTTCGATTGAACAATCCTTTAGAGCTGATTGAATCACCCAAAACGGGCAGAAAGTTACCGGATATATTGTCTATTGGTGAAATTGACAGGCTGATTAAGGCTATTGATTTGAGTTCAAATGAAGGAGAACGCAACCGCGCAATGTTAGAAACTCTTTACGGTTGTGGTCTTCGGGTCTCGGAGTTAGTGTCCTTAAAAATTTCTGATTTGTTCTTTGAGGAGGGTTTTATTAAAATTACGGGGAAAGGAAATAAGCAACGTTTTGTGCCTATCGGGACGCTAGCCCAAAATTACATTCATATTTATAAAAGTACCATTAGAATTCATCTGAACGTAAAGAAAGAACATGGTGATGTTTTATTTTTGAATAGGAGGGGAAGTCAGCTCACAAGAGCAATGATTTTTACGATTATCAAAGATTTAGCGGTAAAAATAGCATTGGATAAAAACATAAGTCCACATACCTTCCGTCATTCTTTTGCGACACATCTTCTCGAAAATGGAGCAGATTTGCGTTCCATTCAATTGATGCTAGGACATGAATCGATTACAACAACGGAGATCTATTTACATCTCGATAGAAAGTTTTTATCGGAAGTGATTAATAACTTTCATCCCAGAAAAAGCTAGTACTAGCAAATAAATTGCGACTATGGTTAAGTGGCATTTTTACAGCATAATAAAAANAA
>NZ_AJXL01000034.1 GCF_000264055.1 Flavobacterium sp. ACAM 123
TCAAAAGTGATAGAGGCTAGTTGCATCAGACATAATTCAACAAGCAGTCGCTGATTTTGACTTAGTTTGTATTTTAAATCACAATCATTCGCAATAGCGACTCCTTTCAACAAAAAATCGTGACTGCATTGCTGTGCCTGTACTCCGTACATTTTTTGAGCCTGCTCGCCAACTTCTAATAAAGACAGGGTTAAAGGTGTTTTACTGACCAATAGATCTCTAAAATGGGAAGCCAATCCAGATACAAAATGATGAGAATCAAATCCTTTGGAAAGAATGTCGTTGAAAGCCATCAATAACTCAGGAATTTTATTTTCAAGAATTAAATCTGTCACCGTGATATAAGTCTCATAATCGAGTACGTTAAGGTTTTCAGTTACGGCCTGACGTGTCAAGCTAGCACCACAATAGGAAACAACTCTATCAAAAATAGATAAAGCGTCGCGCATAGCACCATCTGCTTTTTGTGCAATAATATGTAAAGCATCGTCTTCAAAAACGATTCCTTGACTAGTTGCCACTTCAGCCAGATGTTCTTTAGCATCCTTTACAGTGATTCTTTTAAAATCAAAAATCTGACAACGCGATAATATGGTAGGAATGATTTTATGTTTTTCGGTCGTTGCCAATATAAAAATGGCATGTTTCGGTGGTTCTTCCAATGTCTTTAGAAAAGCATTAAAAGCCGCTGAAGACAACATGTGTACCTCGTCAATAATGTAAACTTTATATTTTCCCGTTTGTGGTGGAATACGGACCTGATCAATTAAGCTCCTAATATCGTCAACAGAATTATTAGAGGCAGCATCTAATTCGAATACATTAAAAGCAAAATCTTCAGTTGGATCATCATAACCTGGCTGATTGATTTTCCTAGCCAAGATACGGGCGCAGGTCGTTTTCCCAACTCCTCTAGGTCCTGTAAATAATAGGGCAGAGGCAAGATGATTGCTATCTATGGCATTCAACAAAGTATTGGTAATCGCTTTTTGTCCCACCACATCATTAAATGTTTGGGGGCGATATTTACGAGCCGATACAATAAATTGTTCCATAGATTTTTTTCTTCGAAGGCAAATATAGTCATTGCCATTATATTATGAAAATGATACTTTGTTTAATTCCAAAATTAGTGAGGTAAGAGTTTTAGTAGTTCCTTTTAGAAGCATAATCAGCGCAATTGAGTTGAGGCTTCAGGACTTATAGAAGCTTTTTAAAAAACTCTTTAATTTTAGTTAATATCCTAATTTAAAGATGTAATATAGTTTATGTGCTTCACCATATAGAGGATTTATGAATTTTACCCGAAAGCAGTCTTGATGATTATTAATAAATTAATTCTCATATTCTTTATTAATAAATGTGATTAAAAAAGGAGTTTTAATGATCATTATGAAGCTTCTAAACCGGTTTGATTTCCTAGTTTATTAAAACTGTGAAACTTCAATCCAATTCGATTTACACAAATTTTGATTTTTTTTTCACAGTTTAACAATTAAAAAAATCTCCCTTTAGATTAGGCAGATCTCATCTCGTATTTTATTTGTTTCGGCCTTTAATACTAATTTTAATTAGCACTTGTGCGGCATCACTAACTGAATTTGCTGCAAAACCAGTTACAAAAACACCGTTTTCACCTGATTTCGTAGTTATTCCATAGACTACTGCTTCATCATCTGGGTTTGAATTTCCTTCGTAACGGTAGATGTGTACAATTTGATAATGGTCGGGATTTTTTACAATGTCCTCTTCATGAAGGTTAAAATCATAGGTAAATCCTTTTTCTTTTAATTCTTCTAATGCTTTTGATACAGTGGCATAATGATACTTCTTTTCCATACTATTTTATTTGTCTATTTCAATGTTATTGGGACAAAATACTAAAATAGCTTTGTTGCTAAATTACTAATTCTGTTTTTTATTTTGTCCTGTTTTTTATGCCAATATTAAGTAGTGCTTGAGCCGCATCGCTAATCGAGTTAGCAGCAAATCCTGCGACAAACACTCCTTTTTTTCCTGATTTAGATTGGATACCATATACTACTGCTTCATCCCCTGGATCAGTATTTCCTTCATACCGGTAAATGTGTTTAATCTCATATTTTTTCGGGTTTTTTGCAATATCCTTTTCATGCAGGTTAAAATCATAGGTGAACCCATTTTCATTTAACTCATCTAAGGCTTTTGAAACTGTGGCATAATGATACATTTGATTCATAATTTTTATTTTTATAAAGTACTAGTGATTTGTAGTTCATTTTTTTTGAATTAACAGACTTAAATTATGTTCTGGATTCATTGTCACTACTTTCAATTCACAATTTAGACAATACAAGTACAGCTTCATTATCTGTTTTTGCAGAAAATCCAGCAACAAAAACTCCTTTTTTACGCTGGGAAGATATAATTTCTTACACTATTGTTGGGTCGCCTAGATCAGAATTTACTTCGTACCTGTTTATGTGTTTTACTTGATGTTGCGCAAGTTTGTGAATAATACCTTCTTGATGAATATTATAATCATAAGTAAACCCCAATTCATTCCATACATTAAAGACTTCAGGAACTGTCGAATAACGATAAATAGGTTTCATAGATTGGAATTTTAAAACATACTTAAAGATAACTATTTTAAATTAAGACTTTGAAAAATAGCTGTTAAACTAAAATTTAATGTTTGACTTCAAGTTAAAATTGTTGTAAATTCGCCGCACAGACCGCCTTATCGTCGTTTTGAGCAATCAAGAGGGAGGAAAGTCCGGACACCTAAGAGAAGCATAGCGGGTAACCCCCGTCGGTTTTGTCTGCAAAGGCAAGGTTAGGACAAGTGCAACAGAAAGTATGTACAGGTAATGCTGTAGTGAAACCAGGTAAACTCTATGCGGTGAAATATCAAGTATATCAGCATTTAAGGGCTTCTCGTCCGTTGCTGAAGGGTAGATAGCTTGAGTCATACAGTAATGTATGATCTAGATAAATGATAAGGGTCCTGATTTATCGGGATACAGAATCCGGCTTACAGGTCTGTTTTTTTTCAACAATTAATAAAAAGGGATTGTGAAATCTAAAAGGAACCATTAAGAAATTAAGTTTCATTAAGTCAATAAGCTTAATTTTCTCAATTTCTTAATGGTTTGATTTTTATTGTAAACTGTAGTTATGCTAACAAAAATTGGAATTTTAGGATTGGGTGGAGTAGGTGGTTATTTTGGTGGATTATTGGCGAAAGCCTATGCCGAATTGGATCAATTCGAAATTGTGTTTATTGCTCGTGGTGAAACCGAAAAAGCAATTGTAGCCTCGGGATTAAAGATCATCACTGACGAAAATGAAAGCATTGCCTTTCCAAGTATTGTTTCTCATGATCCTCAAACAATCGGAAAACTCGATTATCTTATTTGTGCCACGAAAACGTATGACATTGAAGAGAGTCTTTTATTGTTAGAAAAATGCATTACTAAAAACACAGTTATTCTACCTTTATATAACGGTGTTGATGCGCCAGAAAGAATAAGTACTCTTTATCCCGATAATGAAGTTTTAAAAGGTTGTGTGTATATCGTTTCCATGATTCAATCCCCGGGAGTCATTAAAAAAATGGGACCTTATGAAAAATTGTATTTTGGGTCTGATACAGCACCAATAGGCAAGTTAAGGGCATTGCAGCTTATTTTTAAAAATGCATCAATAGAAAGTTACTTAGTGGACACTATCGAGGAAACCGTATGGGAGAAGTTTATTTTCATTTCCGCTTTGGCTTCAGCTACATCCTACTTAAATCAAAATATAGGCGAAATCATTAACAGCAATACAAGCAGAGCAATATATGTTGAACTCTTATATGAGATCACCATGTTAGCTGCCGTTAAAGGATTGAACTTACCGAACGATATTGTTATGCAAACCATTCATAAATTAGAAAAAACACCAAAAGACGCAACTTCATCGATGCATCGCGATGTATTGGCTGGTCGAAAATTTGAATTGGCGTCTTTGACTGAATTTGTGGTGAATGAAGGACTGAAATATGAAATGGAATTGCCTACTTATAAAATGGTATTGGATAAATTAGCACAGGTTTCTAAGAGCTAATTAATGCTATTTATTATTGCAGTGAACAGCAGTAAAAAAGTTTCATTTCCAATAAAAAAGCACTCGTAAAAACGAGGGCTTTACTACTTATTAAGTTCTTTAATTACTATTCTTCTTCGTCTTCTTTAAAAAGATCAGCATCTAATTCTTCTTCACCAGAGCTTAATTCGAAAAAACTAAAAATAGAACCTCCATATGTTTTCTTAAAAGAAAAATTATCCATGTGGTCTAACTTCGTATACTTTGAATGTTCGATTACCATCATTCCATCGTCATTAAGGGTGTTTTTTTCGAAAATAAGCAATACTATTTTTTCGAAAATCTTTTGATCCAAAGCGTAAGGAGGATCGGCAAAAATAATATCGAAACTAGCATTGTTTCTTTCCAGAAATTTAAAAACATCACTTTTGGTTGCTGCAATATTAAAATCATATTCGGCCGCCACTTGTTTGATGAATTTTACACAACCAAAATCGGCATCTACTGATGTAATCGGTGCGCTACCTCGGGAGGCAAATTCATAACTGATGTTTCCGGTTCCTGCGAACAGGTCTAAAATTTTCAAGCCTTCAAAACTGAAATGGTTGTTGATTACATTAAATAATGCTTCCTTAGACATATCGGTTGTGGGGCGAACGGGTAATCCTTTTGGGGGAGAGATGCGTCTTCCCTTGTATTTTCCTGAAATGATTCTCATGAGTTGAAAAGTATAAAATGATTTCTGTTTTCGGCCTCAGAAAAATAATTATTCCATCGTAAATCGTTGACGTCAATAAGCGAAACGTTACGAATGTATTTGTATGCTATTTTAAAAAAAATCACTTTCGCTGTCTATATTCCCTATCAACTCTAATGCAAAGTTTTCAGGATTCAGGTTTAATTGTTCTGCCGTAAACAAAACATAATATATAAAATCTTCGGGAGTATGATAATCAAAAGAGTTGAATAATAACAACTTCTGATTTTGGATTACAATAATCTCAAAATGCCCTTCAGTAAAATGAATCGTAATTTTCTTATCATCAATATTTTTGGATGCATCCAAAAGGGTTGTCACAAGTATACTATTAGCATGCTTATAATCGAAAGTGCCAAATTGATCAATGAAAAAGTTGTTCATATTGACGTATGGAATGTAAACAGAGTTGATTTGGTAATTACTGATTTCGTCGTATGCAAAAAAATCAGTGTCAAAAACCTTGGTATTGTATTGCAGATAACTTCCAAGGAAATTCTCGTCAAAGAGAGCAGCGGGAACAAATGTGGACAGATTGTTATTGTGTATAATCAATACATCATCATAGGTTTCATTCAACTCAGGGTAATCCCTAAATGCATTCGAAAATAAATCTTCAATTTTAATCCCTTTATGAAAAGAATCAAAATGGACTTCATTGAAGGATGTAATAGTATTGTTGAGTGTGTCAAAACAGCAAAAAGACAATCCGGTCAAGGAAACTTGAATGGAGAGTTTTTTATATTTCTTTTCGGTAATATTTGTGTTTTGTGTAGACATAATCTGATTTATAATCCATCCTGTCCGCCTTAAACGGAAAGGATTAAATGCGATGGCAAACTTACAAATTTAAAAAACAATATCAATTGCAAAAATCAAACGCAAAAGTAATTGTAATAGAAAATTAAGAAATATTAAAATTGAAATTGAGTTTTACTATTGATTTTGACATTGAAAACGCTTACTTTGCATTTAAAATATGTCAGATGAATTCCTCCTTGTTTTATAGCCTTTTAAAAAATAAATTCCCTTTTATTCCTACTTATAAGCAGGATATTTTTTTTCTAAAAAATAGCTATTTTTTTTAACTGAAACTGATAACGACACTATTTTTGTTCTTAAAGGATATGCGGGAACTGGTAAAACGACCGTGATTTCTACGATTGTAAATAACCTTCTCGACATCAATAAAAAATATGTTTTGCTCGCGCCAACTGGACGTGCGGCAAAAGTGATTGCCAATTATTCGAACAAACCTGCTTTTACGATTCATAAAAAAATCTATTTTCCAAAGAAGTCTTCTGGCGGTGGAGTTTCTTTTACTTTGCAACAAAATAAACATAAAAACACTATTTTTATAGTAGATGAGGCCTCAATGATTTCGGATACTAACTCGGATTCTAAGCTTTACGAAAACGGTTCTTTGCTTGATGATTTGATTTCGTATGTCTATTCAGGAACTAATTGCAAAATGATTCTGCTTGGAGACACAGCTCAATTGCCTCCTGTAAATTTAGATATTAGTCCAGCTCTAGATACCCAAACTTTAAGTTTGAATTATAATAAGGAAGTGGAATATATTGAGCTTGACGAAGTCATGCGTCAGGAAGAAGATTCTGGAATTTTATATAATGCAACGGAACTTCGAGAGTTATTAAAAGATTCCTTCATTACTGATTTTCAGTTTGACGTTAAGAAGTTTAAAGACATCGTCCGCTTGACCGATGGGTATGATATTCAAGACGCCATCAACTCAGCCTACAGTAATTACAGTATAGAAGATACTGCTTTTATTGTTCGCTCGAATAAAAGAGCAAATCAATACAATGAACAAATCAGAACTAAAATATTAGACAAAGAAAGCGAATTGTCATCAGGCGATTTTCTTATGGTGGTTAAAAACAATTATTTTTGGTTGAAAGACTCTGATCATGCCGGTTTTATTGCCAATGGTGATATCATTGAAGTATTAGAGATTTTCAATATCAAGGAACTGTACGGATTTAAGTTTGCTAATGTAAAAATCAGGATGATTGATTATCCAGATCAAAAGCCTTTTGAAACAGTACTATTATTAGATACCATAAAAAGCGAATCACCTTCGTTGACCTATGAAGAATCCAACAGATTGTATCAGGAAGTACTTAAAGATTATGAAGGTGAAACCAAATTTAAACAATTTCAAAAAGTAAAAGCCAATGAATATTTTAATGGTTTGCAAGTAAAATTCTCCTATGCCATTACTTGTCATAAATCCCAAGGAGGGCAATGGAATACCGTTTTTATAGAACAACCTTATTTGCCGAACGGAATTGACAGAGATTATATCCGCTGGCTATATACTGCTATGACTAGAGCAAAAAATAAATTATATTTGATCGGTTTTAAAGATGAGTCGTTTGTGGAATGATTTTAATTTATGGCTGTCACATCAAAATATAATTTTGAAAATAAATGATTAAACCGCTTACTTCCTTACGCTTTTTTTTTGCATTTATGATATTTGTGCATCATATGACTTTTTTAGCAAAAAGTAAATCATCCACTTTACGGTGGATTCATGAATCGATATTGAAGGAAGGATATATTGGGGTTAGTTTCTTTTTTATTTTGAGTGGTTTTATTCTTGCTTATAATTACCGCGACTCGTTTCTAAATCAAAAAATATCAAAATCTAATTTTTATATTGCCAGGATTGCCAGAATCTACCCGCTTCATTTTTTATCTCTGCTAATTGCTGTACCCTTGACGATTCAAAATGCTAATTTTGAGATCTCACTTTGGTTGAAACAGTTGTTTTTCAATTTGACATTGACCCAAAGTTTCATTCCAATAAAGAAAATATATTTTTCTTTTAATTCTCCATCTTGGAGTATTTCGAATGAGCTTTTTTTCTATTTGCTGTTTCCTTTTTTAATCTTTTTAATATCGAAAATTAAAATGCATAAATATAGCAAAAGTGTATTGATCCCATTTTTATTTTTTTTGCCAATATTGATGTTAGTAATCCCTGCAATCTATTATAAAAACCTATTCTATGTTAATCCGTTTTTTAGGGTTTTTGATTTCATCGTAGGGATACTTCTTTATGAACTATTTTTAAAAATAAAAAACACAAGCAACGTACTTAATTATAATGCTTTGGAATTTAGTTCGATTGCCTTGTTAGTTGTTTTTTTTATTTTTCACAGCCAGCTTCCATTAGTAGTTCGCTATTCTATTTATTATTGGTTACCTATGAGTTTTTTAATACTGGTTTTTGCCTTCCAAAAAGGAGTACTTTCAAGATTATTATCTAATCGCTCCTTAATTTTACTTGGCGAAATAAGTTTTGGTTTTTATATGTTTCATCAGCTAGTTTTGAAATACTTTATAATGTTCAATAAATCGATCCTTCATATTGCGAATGAATATTTAATCATTTTAATTATATTAATCATTTCACTTATAATAAGTTATATAAGTTTAATCTGGTTTGAAAATCCAGTTAATAAGTATTTAAAAAAAGTTTCTATGAATAAAACCAAGGATTAGAGTTTTAATAAATTTCGAAAGGAGGATTGTTTTTTTATTATTAGAAGTCAGTTTATGAGCACGATAAATATTGAAGTCGATGAAAAATCCATTTGAAGGAATTAGTAAACCTGAAGCATTAAAATATAATTGACCCAGAAATTATCCTAGAAAAATAAAGGACGAACATTGTATTGTGTATGAAATTCCCATCGCTGAAATTTTATTAAAACCTAGTTTAAAAGAACAGTATACTGATTTAGATAAAAAAAATAAACCTCAGTTTCACTAAGTGGGGTATATTTTTATAATTTTAAAGAATGTGTAGTCTCATCAGATACTTAGGATATGCGATTTCTCCGTCGTCGAAATAACAATGTTTAAAAAGATAAATGACTAAAAAAAAGCCTTCGAAGCAAAAATACATAACCATGAAAATAATAGCCGTCATTCCTGCCCCTTACTTCAACAAAATTTCCTGCTAAATTGATGCAAGATCTTGGAGGAAAAACGGTGATTTTAAAAAACTATGAAGCAGCAGTAAGCACAAACTTGTTTGATGATGTTTATCTATTTATTGCAGCCTGATCAGTCAAAAATAACAATTTTCCGTCCAAGGGTTTAATTAGTTGTGTAGGATATTTTTCGGGATTATAATCACCATATAAAACTTCGTTTAATGCATGCGCTTTACTTTCTCCGAAAGTTATTACGACAATTTCCTTCGCTCTATTAATGAAAGGCGCAGTTAGGGTTATTCGATACATACTTTGCGATTCAAGATAATAAGCTGATACCCATTTATTATTTTCATTCAATACGGTTTCACCTGGAAAAAGTGAAGCGGTATGACCATCATCGCCCATTCCTAATAAAATCAGGTCAAATTGTCCATGCTCTCCTGTATGACTCTTTATCAATTTTTCATATTTCAAAGCATATTCTTCCGGTGAAAAGCCATGTTTGTACATTGGGAACAAGTTGCTTTTTGGTATACCAACATGATTTAACATAGAGTCGGATGACATTTTCGCGTTGCTGCGTTCATCATCAAGCGGAACCCAGCGTTCGTCACCCCAAAAAACAAAAACATTTTTCCAATCTATTTTGGCCTTGTACTGAGGTGTCGCTAAAAGCTTGTAGATAGATATAGGCGATGAACCACCTGTAAGCGCTACTAAAAAGCGGCCCCGTTTCTGTATTGCATTTTGTGCCGCAGCTACAAATATATTGGCTGCATGAGCTGTTATTTCTTCTTTACTACTAAAAATACTTACCATCTGCTACTTCTTTTTCTTCTAGTTCTACGTCATTTAGTGAGTTTGAGGCCCATTCATGTCCCTGCCGGGCAAGTAATTTATTTGCTTCTTCAGGACCCCAGCTCCCAGCTTCATATTTATACAAACTTGAAAACTTGTCGTTTTCCCAGGCTTCCTGAATTGTTGTTACTACATCCCATGCTTCTTCAACCTGATCTGAGCGCATGAATAAAGTTGGATCTCCTAGCAAAGCATCCAATACTAATGTTTCATAAGCTTCAGGTGATTGAGTGGAACATGAAAAATAATCAAAAACCATCTCTGCAGGTTTTAGCGAAAGTGCCAAGCCAGGTTTTTTTGTCATAAACTGCAGCCTAATATCCATTGCTGGTTGAATATTTATAATTAAACGGTTTGGCATCATACCTTCTTTACCAAAAGAAAAAGTAGAATGGGGTACAGGCTTAAATTGTATAACGATCGAGGATTGTTTTTTCTCCATTCTTTTGCCTGTTCGAACGTAAAAAGGAACACCTTGCCAACGCCAGTTGTCAAGATAAAATTTCATGGCTACAAATGTTTCAGTGTTAGAATTGGCCCCAACTCCCTTTTCTTGCAAATATCCGGGTACTGGTTTTCCTTTTATGGATGCCTTATCGTATTGACCCCTCACCGTGTAATGTTCTACTTCTTCTGGAGTTATACGTCGTATCGCTTTTAAAACGTCAGCTTTACGGTTTCTGATTTCATCTGCTTGCAATGAAGTAGGAGCTTCCATCGCTACCATAGTTAAAATTTGCATCAGATGATTTTGTATCATGTCACGGAGTGCGCCGGCATCTTCATAAAACCCGCCACGATCTTCAACACCAACTTCTTCTGCGACAGTAATTTGGACAGAATCAATAAAGTTACGGTTCCAAAGCGGCTCAAACATCGAATTTCCAAAGCGGAAAGCTAGGATATTTTGCACTGTTTCTTTGCCTAAATAATGGTCGATGCGGTATATCTGTTCCTCTTTAAAAGTCTGTGACAATAACTTATTTAAAAGCACAGCAGAACTTTTATTGTATCCAAAAGGTTTTTCAATAATGATACGGTCCTGAGCAGGATTAGCAGCAAGATCCATTTTCTTTATATTGTTTGTTATTGTTTCAATGAAAGATGGCGCTATTGACAAGTAAAAAAGCCTGTTGGCACGTTCGCCAAAAGACAAATCTATGCCGTCCAACTTTTGTTTCAGCACTTGATATGATTCTTCTTGATCTATATCATTTTGCAAATAGTTGATATGAGAAGCAAATTGTTGGTAGGCTTCTGTTGTAGCTATTTTATTTCTGGAAAACGCTGTTAGGTTCTCGCTTACATGGTTTCTATATAATGCATCGCTTCTCTCTGCTCTTCCTAGCGCTAAAATTTTAAACTTTTCCGGCATGCGACCATCAAGGTAAAGATTATAAAAAGCCGGAAAAAGCTTTCTTTTTGCTAAGTCGCCCGTTGCCCCAAAGACAAGAATGACGGTGGGCTTTATAGTATTGACATTATTCATTTTGTTCCTTTTAAAATTTATTCATTCCACTCTGTGTGAAATATACCGGACGTATCAATGCGCTCATAAGTATGTGCCCCGAAATAGTCACGCTGCGCCTGTATAAGACTAGTAGGAAGTTTTTCGGATCGATAAGCATCAAAATAAGCTAAAGAATTCATTAAGCCCGCAATAGGTATCCCTTTTTGAACTGCGAATTGTACCGTAGACCTAATACTAGATTGATTCTCGTTTATTGCCTTCGCGATAGAATCATCAAGCAGTATGTTTTTTAGTTTACCATTTTTGGCGTAAGCCTGGCGGAAATCCTCAAGCACTACAGAGCGAATAATACAACCACCGCGCCAAATCTTAGAGATGGTCTCAAGGTTCAGGTCGTAACTATACTCTTGTGAAGCTTTAGTTAACAATGCTAATCCTTGTGCATAGGTTATTAATATAGAAAAATGTAGAGCTCCTTTTAGTGCTTCTATAACCGAAGGCAAATCAGTGTTACCTTGTTCTGCATTCCAAACTAATTTCGCGGAAGCCTCAATTCTTTCCGGTTTATTTTTCGACATATAACGCATTGCAACCGCAGCGTCTATGGTGGTCAACGGTACTTCTAAATCCATCCCATTTTGAGAAGTCCATTTTCCGGTTCCTTTAGATTTTGCCCAATCAGATATTACATTTATCAGCTTCTGGCCGTCAGCATCTGTTTTCTTTAAAATATGCCCTGTAATTTCAATTAAATAGGATTGAAGTTCAGTATCATTCCAGTCTTCAAATATTTTTTGAATTGTTGTATCGTCTAGGCCGTATCCTCGTTTCATAAGATCGTATATCTCTGAAATAAGCTGCATAATACCGTATTCGATTCCATTATGAGCCATTTTTACGTAATTTCCAGCAGATCCGTTACCCAAATATTCTACACAAGGTTCCCCATCCACTTTGGCCGCTATGGATTCAAAAATAGGCCGTAGTCTTTCATAGGCTTCTTTATTACCGCCGGGCATAAGACTCGGGCCAAATCGTGCACCTTTTTCACCACCAGAGATACCCATTCCAAAAAAATGGATCCCTTTGGCTGATAATTCTGTAAATCTACGGTCGGTATCTGTAAAATAGGTATTTCCACCGTCGATAAGAATGTCTCCTTTATCTAGGTAGGGAAGTAGGCTTTGAATGACAGTATCTACAGGCTTACCTGCAGGAACTAATACCATAATAGCCCTTGGTTGTTTTAGAAGCTCTATAAAATCTTTCACTTCTGTAGTGGCCTTAATATGTTGTTGTGAATTAGCTTCCTGTGTCAGGGATAAAACTTTTTCCGTATCCAAATCCAAACCTGCTACAGCATGTTTTTGGTCAGCCATATTTAACAGCAGATTACGACCCATGACCCCTAGTCCAACTATACCAAAATCGAATGTTTTCATAATTAGTATCTAAATTTATTATTGCAAAAAAAAAGGCTGGAATTTATTTATAAATTCCAGCCTTCATTCATTAATTACGCTACAGTTACACTGCTTATAGCTTCTTTTAATGCTTTAGCAGCAGCAGCTGGGTCTTCAGCACCATAAATGGCACCCCCTGCGACAGCTACATGAGCACCAGCAGCTACAACGTCTTTTATTGTATCGATGCTAACACCACCTGCAACAGAAAATGGGACTTTTGCTAATTTTCCTTCACTGATAAGTGTTTGTACAGAGTATCCTGCTAATGTTTGTTCGTCAAGACCAGCATGTAACTCTACAAAAGCAACTCCAAAAGCAGTTACTTCTTTAGCTCTTTCCACTCTGTTTTTAACTCCGATAGTATCAACTACTACCTTTCTACCGTGTTTTTCTGCAGCTTCTACAGCTCCTTTTATGGTAGCATTATCAACAGCACCCATCACTGTTACTAAATCTGCACCTGCTAAAAATGCAATCTCTGCTTCTAGGAAACCAGTATCTGCGATTTTCATGTCTGCAAAAATTAATTTGTCAGGGAAAGCTGTTTTCATTGCAGTAACAACTTTAAGACCTTCCGCTTTAATTAGCGGTGTACCTAATTCTATAATATCTACGTAAGGTGCTACTTTGTGTGCTAATTCTAATGCTGCTTCTGTTGTAAGTAAATCAATTGCGACTTGTAATTTTGTCATGTGTAAATGTATAAAAAAATAATAATATAAAAAAAATCGTTATTCTAGGTTGGCGTGTTTGGGCCATAGCGCTTCCTTGGTCAAACCTGATTCTTGCCATAAGGTCATAAAAATACCTTCTAGGATAAATAATGTAAATTGTTCAAAAAGGCTCCCTGCATATTGCTTAGAAACGGAACTACCGAAGTCTGTTTTTGTTGCTGCGTTTATTAGTAAGATACTATCTGCCAATTTTGCTAATTTACTTTCTGCATTAGCAGTAATAGCAATAACTGTGGCTTGTTGACTCTTCGCTTTCTCAGCCGAGGAGAGTACGGAAGAAGTAGTTCCTGACCCCGATGCTAGAAGTAGCAAATCTCCTTTTAATATAGCAGGTGTATTCGTTTCTCCTACAATGAAAACAGTATACCCTAAATGCATAAACCGCATGGCCGCCATTTTTAATGCAAGTCCGCTTCTCCCAGCAGCCATAACAAAAATTCGTTTGGCTACTTTTATTTCGTGAACCAAAATCTTTATCTGTTGCGGATTCACCTGATTTGCCAGTTGTCTATTTTCCTCTAAAATAGCAAGTAAATTATTGTTTGTTAATGTATTTGTGCTCATATTTTTTATTTTTAAATAATGCCTCCTGCTCATTGTATCGGTCAAATTACCACACCATTAAAATTCGGTAATCTAGAATGCTATTTTATGCAGTAGCTACTTATTACGGGTTGCATTACTATTTCTGATTCCCATTTGTGAAATCAAACTAAATGAATATCCTATTATCACTATTGTGAAGTAGCAGGTTGTATCTGTTTGATTAGGTACAATTAATGGTGCAAAGATATATATGAAGAGAGGGAGTAATGTTATATAAACAAGACTATGCGGTATAAATTTGCGCCAATCCGTTTTGAAGGTCGGTTGGCGTTTTTTTTAATTTTGCTTTTACAAATTTATTAAGTGCAGATGGTGAACTAAATCCAAGATCAAATGCGATTTCTTTATGAGAGTGATCAGAGAACAATAATTGTCTTTTAATTTCAATAAGAATGCGGTTATGAATTGCATTTATTGCGGTCTCGCCAGAATATTTTTTAGTTAGAGCATTAAGCTTTTTAGTACTAACAAAAAGTTTTAATGCATAATATTGCACGCTGCGCTCACTTTTATATTGATGGTTTAAAAGTTTTTTAAAAGCAATATAAATATTTTGGTTTGGTCCTTGCGTGTCGTGATGCAAAACAGGATGTTGGCCGTGTATCGATTCTATAAGTCCTAAAAGAAAAATTTTGATGTAAAAACGAGCCTGTTCTTTTTTAACAAGGCTTGGGGCGTTATAAATATCTTGTATGTTCTTTATAATTGGGAGGACTTTTTCAAATTCTGGGACAGAGAGTGCAGTATTATTAAGATGTACCGATAGATTAACATTATAAGCACTGAGTTCATTTTTCAATATATCCGAACAAAACAATACTTCTTCAAATAATATAATTTTGCCAACCAAATCAGTACTCAGATTTGAAAAAAAATGGATTTGATCAGGAAATATAATAGAGATATTTCCTGATTTCAATAAATATATTTTATCCTCAATATGTACCTTGATATTTCCAGACTCAACTAAAATAATACAAAAATGATCTTTTTTATGTGGTTGAAAATAATCTTGAATAAATGCCGTATCGAGATCAAAAACCCGAAACGATAAATTTTTATCATCCGTTTTTTGAATGTTTTTTTTGATCTCAAACCTCTTTAAGTACATAGGATTTTTTTTAAATAAGTGTGAAGCGCGCTCAAATCAGAAATTCCAATCAATCTCATTAATTAGGGTATTGTGCAGTAATACTCGCAACGGTAATTTATTAAATTCAATAAATTATTTTATACTCGCATTTCGTTGTTATAATTATGATTAATTTATAATAATAACAAAATCAAATCACAATAAATTTACGTAAAATAGTATTTTGCAAAGATACACTTTTCTTACATCGGTAACAAAGAATTTTATTTTACACTTTGATTGTAAAAATAAGTAAACTGATTTCGCGATTCCAATGTAAATGGAGCATCAGTTATCGTATAAATGTAATGGGTTATTTTATATCCGTAAAATAAAAAACAATAACTACAAACTAAAAAGCCAGAGGTAAAAAGTGAAGAAAGGACAAGTATGCTGATAAAAAATAAATTGAATTTAATTGTGTCCTACTTTTGTTTTAAGGTTTTAAAAAAAAATAGTAAAAAAGCTACTTATAACTTTAATAAACCTTGATTTTTAATAACTCAAACTATCGAAAAGAACATAATTCAGCAGTTTTTTATTTCATTTCTTAGTTTCAAAAAAGTTTTAAAAAAAATTGTTTGGTTTATAATTCGAGTAAGTAAATTCCCGAGTAAAAGGTTTTTTTCGAAAGGAAATCACATTTGCTTCCCTACACACCCGGGCAATATTGAGATCGTCAATTGTGTTTGAAACAATAAATACTTTAAATTTATTGGTCCTGAAAATAATTAACCCATGCACTTTAATGCCTTTCGCTTTTAGCTTCTAAAAAATGTATGGATAATATATGTATTTTCAAATAACAAAAAACATAAGGTATTAAGATTAACAATTCATTTAGTTTGCGCTACAAATTGCATATGTGGAGTTTTGCATGGGGATATTACAATGAAATGCAGAACTATTTTGATAAAAATATATGGAGGGGAAGGCGTTCAGATAGTAAAAAGAGTAGTGCCAAAAGATCATGTCCACATGCATATTGAATATCGACCTTCCCAGGATGTATTTACTTTGGTTAAATTACCGAAAGGGCGTTCTACAAGAAAACTAAAAATCGAATCCCTAGATCTAAAAAAAAGATATTTCGGGCCTCATTTTTGGACTAGAGGTTTTGTATGTTGGAGTACGGGTAATTTAACATATATAATGTAAATCAATATTTGGAATATCACAGAAACCTAAATGAAAATAATAATGACAACTGTGCAGTCTTTTAAGTCTGCCAACCAAATCTATAGACTTACAGTCCCTAATGGTTTATTTAATTTAAACAGGATATTTTTATTTCGATTAAATTTGGGCTTGACCATGAAGACAGCCACATATTTCTGTTCTCTATTTTTAGATTTGTGCTGATTAAAAGGAATAAGAGCTGATTAACAGAGAGTAGTGTTTTTAATAAGCTTGAAGGTAATTTTAAATTCATTACTTCGGATAGTTTTCAAGCGAGGTAGCATTAATTATTGATAAAAAGAACTATTTTTGAACTTATGTACGTTACTAATTATTTTTATTTTATTCTTTTTTAGTGATATTAGGATCGTGCAAAATAGTTGCAGTTTTGGGATCATAATTGGTTTTTACGGATTTTTTTTAAGAATAAAAAAAAATCATTGTCGAATTAATGGATGAAGACCAAACGCATTATTAGTAAAATAAAAAAATCATAGTACATTAGCGCATTAGTAACTACGTATTAACATGAAAATAATAGCCGTCATTCCTGCCCGTTACGCTTCCACAAGATTTCCTGCTAAATTGATGCAAGACCTTGGAGGGAAAACGGTGATTTTAAAAACTTATGAAGCAGCAGTAAGCACGCACTTGTTTGATGATGTTTTTGTGGTAACCGATTCAAATTTAATTTTTGATGAAATAATTTCGAATGGCGGTAAAGCCATTATGAGTATCAAAGAACACGAGTCGGGGAGTGATCGTATTGCGGAAGCAGTCGAAAATCTAGACGTTGATATCGTGCTTAATGTGCAAGGGGACGAACCCTTTATCGATACAGAACCTCTAATGAAATTAATTGAGATCTTTAGAAAAGATGCTGTCAGCGAAGTTGATTTAGCTTCCTTGATGCGAGAAATTAAAGATGAGGAAGATATCAACAACCCCAATAACGTGAAAGTAGTCACAGACCAAAATGGTTTTGCTTTGTATTTTTCGCGTTCGGTGATTCCGTATCCGAGAGAAAAAAATGTTGGCGTTCGTTACATGCAACACATTGGGATTTATGCCTTCAGGAAACAAGCCCTGTTAGATTTTTACAGCTTACCCATGAAATCATTGGAAGCATCCGAAAAACTGGAGCAACTACGCTACTTGGAGTTTGGAAAACGAATCAAAATGATCGAGACAACGCACATAGGTATTGGAATCGATACTCCAGAAGATTTAGAAAAAGCACGGCTAATGCTATAAACTATTCCTTATTGTCTTGTTCAAAATAACCTTTTGATTTTATTTTTGTAGAGAAAAAATTAAGGAATAAAACCACAAACATTAATACAATCATAGACTGTATGCTGACTAAAAATTTACCAAAAGGGTCAATGGGATAAAAATCACCATAACCAATTGTGGATGAAGTTACCGTACTAAAGTATATGACATCAAACCAATGTGTAAAAGGTTTGTTAAAATTATTAGTGAAAGAATATAAAACTGCAAAACCGAAAACCATTTCTAAATAATTAAAGAAAAGCAGTAGCATCGATCTTTTATAGGAACGTGGTTTTGAAAATAGATCAGAAGCAAAAATTAATGTCGGTATGTATAGAATTGTTTCTAACATCACGTAAGCCATCAGTCCTAGAATGAAAGGATTTTTTTGCCAGTGATTTGTTAAAATCAATAATGGGAAACTCACTTTTAGTAAAACATAGAAATCTACTGCAAGATCTTCATATTCAGACCCTCTTTTTGAAGCTAAATATTTAATATAAATACCCGGGAAAAATAGCTGAGAAGAAGAGAGGATTAAACGAACAATTTTTTCTATTCCGTTATCATCCTGATGATCGTTATTCCAAATTGCTTTGATATTTTGTATTCTTCTCTCTATGGGGTTATAACTTGGACTTTCCTCTTTAGAAACTATGCCTAAAAGTAGTTTGCGAATAATTTTTTTCATCACATTTAATTTTACTATTTCAATCGATCGAATCGAAAGTACAAAATATATGTTTTAGTTATAAAAAGAGAAAAAAGGAATTCACTAATGTGGTTTAGATTTTCTTTTCTATTACAATTAACTCGTTATGAATTTCAATTCTGGGTATCGTTTTTATGCTGTAGTTAGTGTTACAAAAATCCGAAATATATTTTTTATTTCTAATGTTGTGCTGCTCATTCAATAACAT
Source organism: Flavobacterium sp. ACAM 123 (assembly GCF_000264055.1). GTDB lineage: Bacteria > Bacteroidota > Bacteroidia > Flavobacteriales > Flavobacteriaceae > Flavobacterium. The sequence continues at coordinate 18,444 of NZ_AJXL01000034.1, forward strand.
TGTATTAAAAAGAACAAAACCTTTACTTTTTAATAGAAAGCAAATGCGGTTGATAAAATAACTCTCATATAGGAAATTAGGCATTTTAGTGTCTTGGAAGACATCGATAATAATCAAGTCGTAATTCTCTTTAGTTTTCAAAACAAATTCGAAAGCATCATCGATTACGATTTCCAGTTGCTCAATTTCATCCAGTTTAAAATAGTGATTAGCTAGTTTGATAATTTCAGGATCAATTTCGACGCCAGTAATTCTACCACTAAATTTAATTTCATCAACTAATGTCTTTACTACACTCCCGCCGGCCACACCTAATATTAAGATATGATCCATTTTAATTATCTTATTGAATCCTATGGTTTTTAATCCCAATCTTAAAACATGTTGCAAGTTGCCATAGGAGTAATTAGTATTTTCTGAATCCAAAACTAATTCGCCGTTAGTCCAAATAACCTCTATAGATTTACTTAGAACAGATTTTACCGTATGAATTTTAATTGGAAGAAGGTAACTAAGTACTTTTTTTAGCATCAATAACGGTTTTTATCAAAAATAACTTTTAAATTATATATTTTGCAATAAATTAGAGAGTAATGAAGAAACAAATTTATAAATGGATCTTTTTCCGGCTTATGGGCTGGAAGATTGTGGGCACGATCGATGAGAATATTAAAAAATGCGTGATGATGATCATGCCACATACCAGCGCACACGATTTTTATTTGGGTGTTTTTACAAGAGCCATCACAGGACTAGAAATGAATTTTGTAGGCAAAAAGGAATTATTTGCTTTCCCATTGGGTTATTACTTCAGGTATATGGGAGGCGAACCATTAGACCGAAAAGGCGGAATCAATAAAGTAGATTCGATTGCAGCGATTTTTAGCAGGAGAGAAACTTTTCGTCTTGCAGTGGCTCCGGAAGGAACACGCAATAAAGTAGACCAACTTAAAACAGGGTTTTACTATATCGCTTTAAAAGCAAATGTACCTATAGTTCCCGTTGCATTTAATTTTGGAAAAAAAGAAGTTAATCTTGGAGCTCCGCTAATGCCGATAGGAAATATTGAAGAAGACCTGACTATTTTAAAAAAGCATTTTAAAGGAGTAGAAGGTAAAATTCCCGAAAAGGGATTTAAAGAATAATTCCAACTTAAAATTATTCGCAGTTAAAAAAGACCAATCCTTGTTATTAAAAAAAGGGTTAGGGCTTTTTTAGTTTGACGTAAAAATTTTAGAAAGTGCCATCTTTATAGAAGAATACAATTTTCTCTACTTCACTTGAAATAGATTCATTAACTGCGTTTTGAATATAGTCGTTTTTCGATCTGGCTCTATTTTTATCGGTATTGGTATTTTCTTCCGAAAATAAATTTCCGGTAGCAATAGATTCAGGACTTGGAGAAGGTGCATTTATTTTGATCACATCTTCTACTTTGGTCTCTTGTTTACGAGTAGGTTCATTGTTTTTTGGAAAACTACCACTTCCATTTAGAATCCAATACAAATCCACATCAGGAAAAACATCATGAATTTTAAGAATAAAATCTAAGCTTGGTTTGTTTCTGCCGGATAGAAGGTGAGACAGGCTGGAACGTTGCACTCCTATTTTATCAGCAAATGCGGAAGCATTTAGCCCATAGTAATCTAATATAATTTCGAGACGTTTAATAAAATCCTCAGTGTTTACCATTGTAAATAGCGGTTGCAATTAATCTAATTACAAATGTAACACAAACCAACGACAATAGCAAAATTACAAGCGTAAACTCTCTAAAAACTTCTAATTAAGTTTAATAAATAGATTAAGTAATTATACTTAAAACATTGATAAACATAATTTTAAGTATATTAATAAATAACGATAACATTTGTTAATTAGTAGTGGGACTAACGACTGCTCTGACTGCAAATAGCTGTTTACATTTCTAAAATGAACAGATATTTACTTGTTTACAATTGTAAAAATAAAGATGTTTACTTTTGTAAATCAAATAATACACCATGGATTTAGAACAATTAGCCGATGATAATAAGGAACAATCTATTGAAGGTAGGTATCTTACTTTAGAATCAATCGAACCAATATTACAACAATTAAACACGAATAATCAACTTTCAGTTGTTGGTGAATCGGTATTAAAAAAGCCGATTTACAGATATCAAATTGGCGAAGGAAAAATCAAGATATTACTTTGGTCACAAATGCATGGAAATGAAAGTACAACTACAAAAGCGTTGTTTGACTTTTTAAATCTGCTGCATAATGGTTCAGCACTGGCTGCGGACTTGTTACATACGTTTACTTTTTGTTGTATTCCAATGTTAAATCCTGATGGGGCAGAGCTTTATACTCGTGTAAATGCAAATGAGGTTGATTTAAATAGGGACTCACAAAACTTGACGCAGCCGGAAAGCAGGGTATTAAGAGATGTTTTTGATTCCCTGCAGCCTCAATTTTGTTTCAATCTACATGATCAGCGTACGATTTTTGGAGTAGAAAGTACTGGTAAACCGGCTACGGTCTCTTTTCTGGCTCCCTCTTATAATGAGAAACGAGAAATAAACGAATCTCGACTGAAGGCTATTAATCTTATTTCGGGTATTAATGCCGTATTACAAAAGTACATACCGGGCCAGGTAGGTCGATTTGATGACTCTTTTAATTTAAATTGTATTGGAGATACTTTCCAGGCGCTTGGAGTTCCTACCTTACTGTTTGAGGCTGGACATTTTAAGGATGATTATCAAAGGGAGCAAACCAGAAGATATGTTTTTATGGCATTAGTTTCAAGTTTTATTATACTGGACGAAAACGATATAGTTGACAATGGAATTGGCAAATACTTGAATATTCCTCAAAATAAAGTCGTGTTTTATTGATTTTTTATTATAAAAATAGTCAAATTAAATTATGATGGTGTTGAAAAAATTAACGAATTTTGCTGCACAATACAAAGAGGAGTTAATAGAAGACCAACTGTTTTTTAATGCTTATTTTGTGGAAATTGGAGAGTTGGAGGGATACTACGGTCATTTTGAATATGATGCAAAAGAAGCAGAATATAAAGATAATGAAGATGGTTTTCCGAAATTAAATCAAAAAGCCGATTTTTATCTAGAAAATAGCATTAAATTTGTTAACGGATTGATAAAAAAATAATATTTTGCGTCAATTTATTGTTTTTATGTATATTTTTAAACTTTGGATTAGTCAATTATAAATATTAATTAAAGAAGTATGAGTAAGTTCCGTTTAGATGAAGTAGATCATCAGATATTAGATATGTTGATTGACAACACAAGAGTTCCGTTCACTGACATTGCAAAAAAATTATTGATTTCTGCAGGAACCGTGCACGTTAGGGTTAAGAAAATGGAAGATGCAGGAATTATAATGGGTTCGTCATTAGTACTTGATTATGATAAATTGGGGTATTCTTTCATCGCTTATGTGGGTGTATTCCTGAATAATACTTCTCAGACTAAATTCGTTTTACAGCGCATTAATGAGATTCCTTTTGTGACCGTGGCCTCTGTGACTACAGGCAAATTCAATATTTTTTGTAAGATTAGAGCAAAAGACACAAAACATGCTAAGGATGTTATTTTTATGATTGATGATATTGATGGTGTTTATAGAACAGAAACCATGATTTCATTAGAAGAAAGTATTAATGATAAGAAGCGCTTGATGCATACTATATTTAAGAACATGTAATAAACTTACTTGTGCGCTATACTTTAATATAACCTCAAGTTAGTTCTTGAGGTTATTTTTTTATAACTATTTTAAGCTAAACTACACTAACTACAACAAAACTATGTATACGCTACCAAAAATCCAACGTTTCAATCAAAACGTACTCTCTAAGTACAATATTTATAATAGTGTATTTATTACATTGCCATTTGATTCTATAGATAATACAGGGGCTTTACTTCCTTTGTTTACAGATGTGTGCGAAAGTGGTTTCAAAAAACAGCAGACTCCAAAGGAAATTGTGGATTATTTCATGAATAAATATTCACACATTACTAATGAGCTAGAGAAAATTGATATCATGTTCCGTTTTATACAATATATTGAACGTCAAATTGTTCTTTTTGATGCTGTTGAAGATGCCGCTTTCCCTATTGTAAATAATATGGAGGGTCGCGGGTCGTTGAGGGATATTAAAGAAAAGGCAGATGCTAAAGGAAAGAGAGAGGAGTTAATTGATTTTCTGGAAAACTTTAATGTCAGAACTGTTTTAACGGCACACCCTACTCAGTTTTATCCTGGATCAGTCTTGGGTATCATTAATGATTTAACGGACGCAATACGCGAAAATAATTTGCTTAATATAAAAGAGCTGCTGGCGCAATTGGGTAAAACGCCTTTTATAAAAAACGAAAAGCCAAATCCATTTGATGAAGCAGTTAGTTTGATATGGTACCTTGAAAACGTGTTTTATAGTACCTCAGGTGATATGGTTCATTACTTGCAAAAAAATGTATTCCGTGGGGAATCGATTCAAAACGCTTTGATAAAACTAGGGTTCTGGCCTGGTGGCGATCGTGATGGAAATCCGTTTGTTACAACCGATATTACTTTAAATGTGGCAGAGCGATTGCGAACATCAATCCTGAAGTGCTATTATATTGAAATTAGAAGTTTAAAAAGAAAGTTAACCTTCTCAGGTGTAGATTTTTTGGTATCTGAACTTGAACATAAACTTTATCGTTCTGTTTTCTATTCTAAGGGCGATATTTACATCACATTAGAGGAGTTTAAAGCGCAATTAAATAAGATAAAGAGAATTGTTATAGAGTATCATCAATCTTTATATTTGGATCAATTGGAATCACTTCTTATTAAAGTGAATTTATTTGGTTTTCATTTTGCCACTTTGGATATCCGCCAAAATAGTAGAATACATGACAGCGTTTTTAAAGATATTTTTGAATATTATGTAAATTCAAATTCATGTATTTTTCCTAAAAACTATTATGATTTAACTGAAAATGAAAAATTTGAGGTCCTCTCCAATGTGAAGGGCAATATTGATCCGAATGATTTTGAAAATGAAATAACAAAGTCGACTATTGAGTCGATTCAAGCGATAAAAGTTATTCAGGAAAAGAATGGGGAATTTGGTGCTAACCGATACATAATAAGCAATAACGAAAGTGCGCTGAATGTACTCGAAACTTTTGCGATGATTCGTTTAAGCGATTGGGAAAAGCCAACAGTTGATGTTGTTCCATTATTTGAGTCGGTTGAGGATTTACTGAATGCTCACAATATTATGGAGCAGTTGTATACGAATCCGATGTATGCGACTCATTTGGAAAATAGAGAGATGAAGCAAACGATTATGCTTGGTTTCTCAGATGGTACAAAAGATGGAGGTTATTTAATGGCCAATTGGAGTATTTATCAAGCGAAAGAAGCACTTACGGCAATTTCAAGAAAATATGGTGTAAAAGTGATTTTCTTTGATGGACGTGGCGGACCGCCAGCACGTGGAGGAGGTAAAACGCATAAGTTTTATGCTTCTTTAGGTCCAAATATCGAGAACAAAGAGATTCAAATTACCGTTCAAGGGCAGACAATCAGTTCTAATTTTGGGACTTTAGACTCCTGCCGTTATAACTTAGAAAATTTATTGAGCGCGGGCGTTACAAATCAAGTGTTTAGTAAAAAGAAGAATGAATTATCTCTTGATGAACAGAACGTGATGGGGCAATTAGCTAATTTAGGATATAAAAAATATTTGAGTTTTAAAAATCATCCTAAATTCATTCCCTATTTGGAGCAGATGAGTACTTTAAAATATTATGCTAGAACTAATATAGGAAGCCGACCGTCTAAAAGAGGTAAGTCAGAAAAGTTAGATTTTAAAGATTTACGAGCGATTCCGTTTGTGGGTTCTTGGAGTCAGTTGAAACAAAATGTTCCAGGATTCTTTGGGGTAGGAACTGCTCTGAAACATTTTGAAGATACAGAAAAATGGGACAAGGTCCAAGACTTGTATGACAACTCTTTATTTTTTAAAACACTATTAGAAAATAGTATGATGTCTATTACTAAATCTTTTTTTCCGTTAACGGCCTACATGAAAAAGGATCCTGAATTTGGAGAATTTTGGCAAATCATCTACGATGAATTTTTAGAATCTAAACGTTTATTACTAAAAATAGCAGGTCATAAAGAGCTTATGGAAAACTACGCTGACGGTAAAGCATCAATTCAAATTAGAGAGCGTATCGTGTTACCACTGTTAACAATACAACAATATGCATTATTGAGAATTAACGAATTAAATAAAGAAAGTGTGCCAGATGAAAATTTAATCAAAGTCTATGAAAAAATAGTAATGCGTTCTCTTTTTGGAAATACAAACGCAAGTAGAAACTCAGCATAAATATAAAAAAAATGAAATCAAGCCAATTACCAATTACCGAATATGCTCCCTCATATTCGGCCTATCTTCAACTTTTAGAGGATGTTGATTTACTAGAAGAATTAGAAATATCCCTTCATGATTTTATCAAATTCGTTCAAAATATCCCTATGGATAAATTTGATTACCGCTATGCGGAAGGAAAATGGACTATAAAAGACATCATTCAACATTTAATAGATACCGAACGTATTTTTAGTTACCGTGCCATGCGCATCTCTAGAAATGATAAAACGCCTTTACCGAGTTTTGAGGAAGATGATTATGTTAATAATACCAGTGCGAATGAAAGGAACTTGCAAGGTTTGCTAACAGAAATGGCGTTAGTGAGACAGTCCACTATAGCACTGTTTAAAAGTTTTTCAGCAGAACAACTACTTAGAATGGGTTTTGCTTCGAATAGTCCCGTTTCAGTGCGCGCTATCGGATTTACTACTATTGCACACCAAATGCATCATCAAAAAATATTTCAAGAAAGGTATTTATAAGTTATTCGAAGCAAGTGGACCAAATTTTTAATTTGTTTTCAAAAGACATTGTATTCGCAGGACTAGTTGAAGGCATCACATAATACGTGATGCCTTCTATTTGACCGAATTTTTTAACGAAATATCGGTGACTGTCTTTTCCGTTAAAAATGACCTTGTTGATGCCAGTGTATTGTTTAAATAAAGCTTCAAAATCATTTTCTTTTTGATTTTTTATATGAACATCTAAACTTCCTTTGCGTTCACAATTTTCTAAAACATCCCATAGTCCCACGCTATTCTCTTGTAGCAGTTTTATTTTTGCTGTAAAAATTTCTGAGATCGGTAAACTGCTAAAACGAGTATACATAATTTTCCAAAAATGATTTCTCTTGTGTGCGTAGTACTCTTGCTTTTCAAGAGAGGCAATGCCAGGCATTGTTCCTAAAATTAAAATTTCTGTCTGAGAATTTACAAAATGTGAAAATGAAGTAATCATTTTAATAGATTAATGGTTGCTTTTTTCTTTTCAATAATCGCCAAAGCTATTCTTATTTTGTCGTAGGCTATTTTTTCATTGAGATGATCATAATACGGTTTTAAAGTAGTTGGACTTTCTAACTTGATCTTTGCCTTAGCGATCAAATTAACCTCGTCTTCAGAAACAAATTGATATAAATCAATCGTCTCTCCATCTAAATATAATTTTGCCAAATGAGACATAATAGTACCTATTCCTAGCTTACGCTTTAGGGCAATTTCTCCTGCTGTAGATCCATTTTGAAATAGTACTAATGTTTCTTTGTAGGTAACAGCTTCTTTCTTAGGTTTTTCATTTTTTTTTTTTGTAAATGTTATAATTGCTTTTATAAAGGCATCCCCATATTTTTCTAGTTTTGCTTTTCCTACTCCGTCAATTGTGATAAATTCAGCATCACTCATGGGCCTTATTGTTTCCATTTGACGTAAAGCGGCATCACTAAAAATCACATAGGCGGGAACACTTTCTTCCTTAGAAATTTCATAACGCAATCTTCGTAGTATTTCAAAAAGAGAATTGACTGCCGCTTTGCTTTTGGTCTCTTTCAGTTCTGTTTTCTCCGTGTTGATTTTTTGAACTGTGGTCAACTGCACCTTATCTCCTTCAAATAAAACTTCACGCGCTAATGATGTTAGACGGATTTTATTTTGTCGATGGAATGCGATTTCACAAAGTCCCTGATTGATCAGTTGAATGATATATTGATTCCAGTCGTACCACGATATGTCACTTCCGATAGCGTATGTTTTTAGATTTTGATATTCATTTTCGAATATATAAGCATTCTTTGATCCCCTCAAGAAATCAATGATAATAGGTAAGGGTTCTGATTCTTTCAAACGCATAATGGCAGACAATGCTTTTTGCGCTATAATCGTTCCGTCAAAAAATTCAGGCGGGTTCTTACAAATATCACAATTCCCACAATTTTCGGTTACTAGTTCGCCAAAATAGGACAGTAATATTTTTCTGCGACAGCTCAAGGCATCGGCATACTGTTTCATTCGGTCTAGTTTAGCCAGTTGCACTTGAGCATTTAAGCCTTGAGAAGCAAATTTTTGCAACTGGATTACATCACCGTAACTTTCGAACAAAATAGTTTCAGAGGGCAAACCATCGCGTCCGGCACGACCAATTTCCTGATAATAGCCTTCAATATTTTTGGGTAAGTTGTAATGTATAACCCAGCGCACATTTGATTTGTCGATTCCCATACCAAATGCAATCGTAGCACAAACTACTTGGCACTCGTCATTAATGAAATCGTCTTGGGTTTTCGATCGAATCGCAGTGTCAAAACCAGCGTGGTATGCCTTTGCATTTACGCCTGCTTTTTTAAGTTTTCCGGCAAGTTCTTCCGTTGTCTTTCTGCTTAAGCAATAAATTATTCCTGATTCGGTGGGCTTAGCGCGTATGAAGTCAATTATTTGTTTCACTCTGTCTAATGCTGGACGTACTTCTAAACTGAGGTTCTTTCGATCAAAAGAAGAGATAAAAGACTTCGGATTTATTAAATTTAATTGTTGGCTAATGTCCTTACGTGTAGCTTTGTCTGCAGTGGCAGTTAAAGCTAAGATTGGAGTAGAAGGGAAGCGTTTTTTTAAATATCCGAGGTTGATATAAGCAGGTCTAAAGTCATGTCCCCAAGAAGAAATACAATGTGCTTCATCTATTGCTATAAGACTTATGGCAATTTGGTTGAATGCATTTTCTAAATAAGACAAACTTTCGGGAGCTACATAGACCATCTTGACTTTATTGTCCCTTAGGTTTTCAATGTGCATTTGCTGCTCGCCGCTTGTTTGACTGCTATTAATAAAACAGGCTTCAATTCCGTTTGCTTTCAAACTGTCCACTTGATCTTTCATCAAGGCGATAAGCGGTGATATTACTATTGTAATTCCAGGAAATAAAAGGGCGGGTAATTGAAAACAAATTGATTTTCCGCCACCGGTAGGCATAATAGCTAAAGTATCGTGACCGGACAAAATAGTATTTATAATTTCCTCCTGATTGGTTCTGAATTTTTCAAATCCAAAATTTTCCTTTAAAGAGTCATGTAATATTTGGGATGTAATCATTTATTGGGGTAGGACCTTTTAGTATTAATTCGATAGAAATTGTGAGAAAAAAATAGGGTATCGATTTGATAAAAAAAAGGAACTCGATTAAGAGTTCCTTTTTTGTTTTTTTACATGAAATTAATCTTCATCGTCGTCATCGACATCTGGTTCGTCTCGATGGTCGTCATCATCACGATCGTCATCATCGTCTTCGTTCATGTCATCATCCATACCTGGCGGTTTAACAGGAATAACCGGTTCGATAACATCATCGTTTTCTTCATCTTCGTCATAGTTTTCAATTCGATCAGCTAACTTAGTACTTACTTTAACTAAATAATTAGTGTCATCTGTACGTACTTCAACTGCTTCAACTAGTTCGTTTTTACCATTTCTAAATCGAACGATATTTGAATCATCATATCCATCAGGAAATTTTTCCACTAAAAGGCTTAAAATTTCATTGGTAAGCTTTGCGTAATCAACAATTACTCTTTTCATATGGATATTCTATAGATCTAATAAATAAGCAAAAATAAGAGGTGCTACAATTGTAGCATCAGATTCAATGATAAACTTTGGAGTATTTATATCTAATTTACCCCAAGTAATTTTTTCATTCGGCACAGCTCCAGAGTAAGAACCATAACTTGTTGTTGAATCTGAAATCTGGCAGAAATAGCTCCAAAATGGGACGTCGTGCATTTCCATATCTTGGTACAGCATTGGAACAACGCAAATTGGAAAATCACCTGCAATACCACCACCAATTTGGAAAAAACCAATTCCCTTAGAACTGTTTTTTGGATACCAATCGGATAAGTACACCATATACTCAATTCCTGATTTCATTGTAGATGCTTTCAAATCTCCTTTTATTACATAAGATGCGAAAATATTTCCCATGGTACTGTCTTCCCAACCCGGTACAATTATGGGTAAATTTTTCTCAGCTGCAGCATACATCCAACTGTCTTTTAAATCAATTTCATAGTATTCTTCAAGAACACCAGAAAGTAACATTTTGTACATGAATTCGTGTGGGAAGTAACGTTCACCTGCATCATCAGCATCTTTCCATATTTTATAGATGTGTTTTTGCAAACGACGGAAAGCTTCATGCTCAGGGATACAAGTATCTGTTACTCTATTCAATCCTCTTTCTAATAAATCCCATTCATCCTGAGCAGTCAAATCTCGATAATGTGGTACTCTTTCATAATGAGAGTGAGCAACTAGGTTCATTACATCTTCTTCAAGATTTGCCCCTGTACAAGAAATAATATGCACTTTATCCTGACGGATTATTTCGGCAAAAATCTTTCCAATTTCGGCGGTGCTCATTGCTCCAGCCATACTGACCATCATTTTGGCACCATTTGTTAATTGTTGTTCGTATGCCTTTGCAGCATCAACTAAAGATGCAGAATTGAAATGCAAATAATGCTTTTCGATAAACTGACTGATAGGTCCTTTACTCATTTTATTGGATTTAAAGATTTAAAAATCAATTCATTGAATGCTTAAATTCAAATATAATAATTTTTAAATTGACTAATTGTGTATTTAATTATTTATTTTTATCATAACCTAAAATTTTTAGTACGTCTTCAGATGTTTGTTGTTCTGAGAATACTTCCGTTGCGATTATCCCGTTTTCATCTCTATTAATCAAGATGTGTTTGGGCTGCGGAATTAAGCAGTGGTGTAAACCTCCATATCCACCAATTGTTTCCTGATACGCTCCCGTATTAAAAAATCCGATGTACAATGGTTTTTCTTTATTGTATTTTGGCAAATAAATAGCATTCATGTTTTGCTCAGAATTATAGTAATCATCGCTGTCACAAGTTAAACCACCCAGTAAAACGCGCTCGTATGTTTCATTCCAGCGGTTGACGGCCAACATAATAAAACGTTTGTTAATTGCCCAAGTATCAGGTAAAGTCGTGATAAAAGAAGAATCAATCATATTCCATTTTTCTCTGTCATTTTGTTGTTTCTGATACAAAATTTGATAGATCGCACCTCCACTTTCACCTACGGTAAAAGAACCAAATTCAGTGAAAATGTGTGGAACGTCAACTTCAGCTTCATCGCAGGCAATTTTTATCTGATTGATAATTTCATCAATCATGTATTGATAATCATATTCAAACGCCAAAGAATTTTTGATGGGAAATCCACCACCAATATTTAAACTGTCCAATCCCGGGCATTCTTTTTTTAATGCGATATACACCTTTATACATTTCACTAATTCATTCCAGTAGTAAGCCGTATCATTAATACCTGTATTGATGAAAAAGTGCAACATTTTAAGTTCCAATTTATCATTATCTTGAATTTGTTTTTTGTAGAAATTTACAATGTTTTTATACCCAATTCCAAGGCGGGACGTATAAAATTCAAATTTTGGTTCTTCTTCAGAGGCGATACGTATTCCGATTTTAAATTTTCCTTTAATTTCGGCTTGAAGTAAATCTAATTCTTCAAAATTATCAATAATAGGGATTGTATTCTTATGCCCGTTATTAATTAAACGGGAAATATTTTCAATGTATTGATCTCTTTTGAAACCGTTACATATCACATAAGTACTCTTGTTTATTTTTCCATTAGCCATCAAATTTTCAACAATATTAATATCGAAAGCGGAAGAAGTTTCAACATGAATATTGTTTTTAAAAGCTTCATTCATTATGAATTCAAAATGGGAGCTCTTTGTACAATAGCAATAATAATATTTTGCCTCATATTTATTTTTTTCCATCGATTTACGAAACCAGTTTTTGGCCTTGCTGATGTTATTTGAAATTTGAGGTAAATAAGTGAATTTTAAGGGTGTACCATATTCTTCCACGAGCTTCATCAAATCAACATTGTGAAATTTTAGATTGTCTTTGTTTAAAGTAAATTCGTCTTGTGGAAAATAGTAAGTTTGATTTATTAAATCTGAATATTTTGTATTCATTAAGATTGTAGTATTTTAGATTAATTGAAATGGATTACGAATTAAACTAATTTTCAAACCCTAATGTTAGCATAAATTATTTGAAGTTTTTCGTGATCTGATTTTAAATGAGGAAAAAGATTAAAACAAAAATATTCTTTGATCGAAAAAAAGACATTTCAATCTTCTTAAAAAAGACCTATTGTTCCGGTTTTCATTTGAACTGTAATGCCCTTGTTTTTTATTGTTTTTCATTGTAGCAAATGTAAAAAATAATATATACGTAATCCAATCCTTTTAAACTAAAAATAATTAAGATTTATAATCCTTAAAAGCTTTAAGAATTAATTCATTTTCAACAGATTGATTAATTTTTATCTTACCTATACCCTCTATTAGTGCAAATTGTACGGTACCGTATTCATTTTTTTTGTCGTGAATAAGTAATTCAAGTATCGGTTCAATGTCATTTTCAACAAACACGATATCATCAAAAATGGATTTTATAGTTGTTTTGATTTGAAGATACTCGGTTGTACTTATCAATTCTTTATCTAAAGAGATATAGCTTTCTAAAATCATACCCACTGCAATTGCTTCGCCGTGTAATAGGGTCGTTTTATTTATATTCTCAAGAAAATAACTTTCAATCGCATGACCTAATGTATGACCAAAGTTCAATGATTTACGTATGTTTTGTTCCGTCGGGTCTTGAGTAACTATTTCATTTTTTATGACCACAGATTGGTATATTAATTCATCGAAATCCGCAAAATCAATAGTCGTTAAGTCAAGGAATTGCTCCCAGTAGGTTTTGTCGTATATTAAACCGTGCTTTAGCATTTCTGCTAGACCACTGCGCATTTCGTTTTGTGGAAGCGACTCAAGATATTGCGTATCTACGATTACCATCACCGGCAGGTTAAAAACACCTATTTGATTTTTTAAATTACCTAAATCAACCCCGTTTTTCCCACCTACAGAAGCGTCTACCATAGAAAGCAGGGTGGTAGGGATATTGATAAAGTCAATACCTCGCTTGAATGTTGATGCAACAAAACCACCTAAATCAGTGACAACCCCTCCTCCAAGATTTATAACAAGACTTTTTCTATCTGCACCAAGTTCTGTTAAAACATTCCAAATTTGGACGCAAGTCTCAATAGTTTTATTTTCTTCACCCGCTTCAAATTCAATAATTTCTATCGTAAGCTCTGTTTCTACATAAGGCAGAAACGTTGGCAAACACAATTCATTAGTATTGCTATCCACTATGATAAATACCTTAGAGTACTTAGTTGAATTTAGGTGAAGGTTTAAAGCATTATACCCTTTTTCATTAAAGTATATCGGATAATTGTTGGCTTGAATCGTTTGCATCTTATTTAATTAAATGAGAGTGCAAAAATAAGGTATTTTTTACTAGATACTAACCAAAAAATCACTCCTATTTTCCATCTGGATATAACAATTAGTGAAAATATTTTTTGAGTACGAGAGTTGGCTTTTAATTATCTAATGGGGTTATTTAGTATTTAATTTTAATTTAGATTTAAAATTTCTGCTGCGTTTTCATAATTATTATTTTTCGTGAGGTTTTTATATTAAAACAACTTTTATTTTTTCTAATAAGAGAATGAGCATTGTTCAATTTAAATTATTGAACCTTGGTTTTTAGATAACAATTTGTTCGTGGACTAATTTTAAACCAATTGTAAGATCTTTAATTACAAATATAAAGAAATCCTACTAACCGCGGTACAAAGATTAAATGTCAACCACAATTGTTTTGAGGAAGCAGCCATAAGTACGATTTTTCGACGAAAATTCATAAGCCAGAGATTATTTGTATGGAAATCGAAAACATAGTTACCTTCGTCTCCTGTAAAACAGGCATTTAACAGTCAATTATTAAATTTATATTAAATAGTAAAATATGAGATTTAATCCATAGGTTTTTTTTATTTTTGTAACACACAAGCTATAATAATAACGAAATGAGCAACATGGAAAAAATATTCAACAATACAGAAGTGGCCTTTGCATTAAAAAGCGATACAGAACTTGATAGAGCTTATTTTCTTTTTAAAATGATTTCCATCGAGCCATTAGTTAAAATCGGGTCGGCGGTTACTAATTTCGCACTGAATATTAATCTTCCGGTGGAGGGGTTGATACGTGCCACTGTTTTTGATCATTTTTGTGGAGGTATAAATGTGAAAGATTGTCTCTCTGTTGTTGATAAAATGCATACCAAAAGAGTTTCTGCGGTATTGGATTATTCAGTAGAAGGAAAAGAGGACGAACATCAGTTTGACGCTGCATTAGAGATGACTTTAAAAACTATAGATTTTGCAAAAGAACGTCAATCAATACCTTTTGCTGTTTTCAAACCAACCGGTTTTGGGCGTTTCGAATTGTATGAAAAATTAGGAGAAAAACAAAAGTTAACAACAAAAGAGCAAGAAGAATGGGATAAAGTTGTGGCTCGTTTTGATTTGGTTTGCAGCGAAGCCCTTAAAAAAAATGTAGCATTACTTATTGACGGAGAAGAGAGCTGGATGCAAGATGCAGCTGACGAGTTAGTTACTAATATGATGCGCAAATACAATAAAGAAAAGCCAATTGTTTTCAATACCTTGCAAATGTATCGGTGGGATCGTATGGATTATTTAAAAAGGCTACACGAACAGGCAAAGAAAGAAGGCTTTTTTATTGGAATGAAGTTAGTTCGTGGCGCTTACATGGAGAAAGAAAATGCTCGGGCTAAAGAGAAAGGGTATCCGACACCAATTTGTGCATCAAAGGACGCCACAGACGCTAATTATGATGATGCAGTGGATTATATGATTGACCATCTAGACAGTATGTCTCTTTTTCTAGGTACTCATAATGAAGAAAGCACTTATAATTTAATTGACCACATGAAGTCAAAAGGAATAGATACGGAGGATGATAGAATATGGCTCGGTCAATTATACGGTATGAGTGATAATATCAGTTATAACCTAGCTGATCATAATTATAATGTTGCAAAATACTTACCTTTTGGCCCTGTAAAAGATGTTATGCCGTACTTGATTCGTCGTGCAGAAGAAAACACGTCAGTAGCTGGACAAACCAGTCGTGAGTTAGATTTGATAAAGGCAGAGCAAAAAAGAAGAAAACAGAACGACTAGTTCTATTTGAATGAAATTTCCTGAAATATATTTTACAGCAAAGAAAAAACTCCAATCATTACGATTGGAGTTTTTTTATTACACTTATTTTTATTTTAAGAATTACTGAATTGTAAATTACTTAAATTTTTATATTTTCCATTTTCTAAAGTCATTAGTTCTTGATGCGTACCTTGTTCTGTTATTTCGCCATTGTCAAGAACTAATATTTGGTCGGCACTACGAATTGTAGAAAGGCGGTGAGCAATAATGATACTCGTTCTTCCTTGCATCAAAATTTCTAAAGCTTCCTGTACTAATCTTTCACTTTCACTGTCTAGTGAAGACGTAGCTTCATCGAGAATCAATATACTTGGATTTTTAAGTAGCGCTCTGGCAATGGCAATGCGCTGTCTTTGACCTCCAGAGAGTTTAATTCCTCTTTCTCCCACAATAGTTTCAAATTTTTCAGGAAATCCTTCGATAAAGTTAAAGGCGTTTGCTTGTTTGGCAGCCATAAGAATCTCTTCCTCTGTAGCATCTGGTTTTCCGTAAGCGATATTTTCTTTAATGGTTCCACCAAATAAAATTACATCCTGCGGAACTATACTCATATTACCACGAAGGTTTTCTAACTCAAAATCATAAATATTTTTTCCGTCTATTAATATTTCACCTGAATCAATATCATAAAAGCGTAATAATAATGACGCAATAGTTGACTTACCAGTTCCGCTAGGACCAACAATGGCGATTTTTTGACCAAAATTTGCGGTAAAATTTACGTCTTTCAATACTTTAATCTCTTTTCTTGATGGATAGCTAAAAGCAACATTTTTAAAAGTGACATTTCCTCTTATTTTTTCAAGCGAAGCAGTATTTTTCTCTGAGTTGATTTTTTCTGGAGTTTCCTCCAATAATTCAAAGACACGCTCGGTGGCTCCAATTGCTTTTTGGATTTGAGCATATAATTCGGCTATTCCTCCAAAAGAAGCACCTACAAACGTCGAATACAACACAAATGAAATCAATTGCCCTACACTCATTTCTCCACTGATGCTCAATCGAACACCAAACCAAACGACAGCTACGATCGCTCCAAAAAGGCAAAATATAATAAAGGAAGCAAAATAACCTCTATATTTCCCTCCTTTGATGGCTAGTTTTACTACTTCTTTTATTTTTCCGTCGTAACGTGCTATTTCGTACCATTCATTGGCAAAAGCCTTAACGATGCTAATTCCCTGCATTGTTTCTTCAACGATGACCTGGCTTTCCGCTACCTGATCCTGAACGCTTTTTGAAAATTTGCGAATGAACCGACCAAAGATGACTGCTGCTACGGCAACTAATGGAACAACTGATAACATCAATAAAGTTAATTTGATACTTTCGGTTGCTAACAGTGCCACCCCGCCCACGATTAAAATCAGCTGTCTTAAGAATTCAGCGATAGTAGAAGTTAAAGTATCTTGAATCTGCGTAATATCTGAACTGATTCTACTGTTTAATTCACCAACCCGCTTTTGCGAAAAGAAAGACATGGGCAACTTAACTAAGTTACTGTATAATGACAGTCTAAGGTTGGCCAAAGTATGTTCCGTGAAGTCGATAAATAAGGATAATCTAAAAAATGAAAAAATAGATTGCATAAAAAGAATGCCAATCAGCATTAAAGCAATATTATTGGCATCAGAATAACTTTTATTCTTCACGCTGTCAATTAACATTCCCATCAATTTTGGGAAAGCCAAAGCTGTAGCGCCTGTAAGTAGTAAAAAAACTAATCCTACATAAAACTTCCATCGGTGATTGTCTGCATATTTGAATATAAGAGTTGCTTTGTTGAGAGAACTTGCAGTAATTTTTGATTTTGGTAAATCATTTTCTTTGAACCTTGCCATTATTTGCTGTTTATAATGCAAATATAATACTATAGTGATTCATTACAAAAAAATAGTGGTCATGGTTATTTATATTAACGCGCTGTCAGTGAGTACGAAAGGGATTAGGGCTAAATTATTATTAATTTATTTTTATATTTTGCTTGTAAATATAAATTCTAAACGTATCTTCGCACCCAGGATTAGGGCAATTAGCTCAGCTGGTTCAGAGCACCTCGTTTACACCGAGGGGGTCGGGGGTTCGAACCCCTCATTGCCCACAAAAAGACTAATAACGC
>NZ_AJXL01000035.1 GCF_000264055.1 Flavobacterium sp. ACAM 123
AATAATAAGTATTAAAGTAATTGAACGAGTAGAGGAATAAATGAATATTTTGCAAATACAGCAGTAATCGATTATTAGGCTTTGAAGCTATTTCATAAAAGAATGTATAATCACCCTTTCTTTTTCAAAATCGAAAGGGTTTTTATTTCAAATCGCTTCAAATAACTTCCCCGGCAAAGGCCGAATCACGCCTTTCAATTCCATATTCAATAGCATTCCTGAAATCCTGTAAATTAGGAAAGTCACAACGCAAAGCAATAATATCCATCACTTCCTTTCCTGTTTTTAACAGGTAATCGTATACTTTTTGCTCGTCATCATCTAAGGTCACAAACAATTGTTTCTGTACTGGTTTTGTCTTTGTCTGGATATCCCAATTCAAGATATAAACCAGATCAGCGGCGCTGGTAAGTACGTTTGCTTTTTGGGTTTTAATTAGATTATTACAACCTTGACTGTATTTATCAGTGACTCGCCCTGGAACCGCAAAAACATCGCGGTTATAATCATTCGCTATATTAGCAGTAATCAACGAACCGCCTCTATCTGCTGATTCTATGACAATCGTAGCTTCGCTCATTCCGGCAACGATTCTATTTCTACGCACGAAGTTTTCTTTATCCGGATTTGAAGTGCTCCAAAACTCCGTCATGAATCCGCCGTTCTCTTCGACTTTGGCGACATACTTTTTGTGAGTTTTAGGATAGATTTGGTTCAAACCATGCGCTACTATGCCTATTGTCTGTAAATTGTGTTCTATCGCTAGTTGATGCGCGACGATATCAACTCCATACGCAAAACCACTAACGATTATTGGATCCAGCGGAGCCAAATCGGCGATCAATTTACGACAGAATTCCGTACCATAAGACGTGATTTGTCGTGTCCCAACAATACTGATTATTTTTCTGTTTTTTAAATCAATTTTTCCCGAGGTAAACAACAACAAGGGGCCGTCAATACAATGCTTTAACCGCTCGGGATAATTCTCGCCTTGAAAATGCACGACATTGATCTCGTTTGTTCGTATGAACTCCAGTTCTGCATTGGCTTTATCAAAAACAGCCTGGTTTTTTAGGTTTCTAAGTAAGATCGAACCCACGCCATCAATGGCGGCAAGTTGAGTGGTCTTCGTTTTAAAAACTGCCTCGGCACTACCGCAATGAGTTAGAAGCTTCTTGGCCATAATATCCCCTACACCCTCCACTCTTTGCAATGCCAATAGATAAAATAAATCTTGTTCTGTCATGCTATATATTTGTAGTTGAAATGTATAAAAAAATTACGCTGATTGTTAATAAAAATTGTGAATAAAATTTTGATAAGTATTTTGGTTGTATAACTTTGTATGCATGAACATCGAACCTTACATCGCAGAGCTTTTATATCGTTATCAATGTGTTACCGTTCCTGGACTCGGTGCATTTTTGACTGAAATTCAATCGGCTCATTGGGTTGAAAGCGCTAATTCCTTTTTTCCTCCAAAAAAAATGATCTCTTTCAATGCCAATCTGAAAAATAACGATGGCCTGTTAGCCAACCATATTGCTCAAGCAGAAAAAACCTCTTATGATTATGCCGTAAGCGCTATTCAATATGAAGTATTGAACTGGAAAAAGGCATTAGAGGCAAATGGTGATTTTTCGATAAAAAACATTGGAAACATCAGTCTTAACGCAGACAACAACATTGTTTTCAAACCTTTGGACCAGACCAATTATTTGTCGAGTTCTTTCGGTTTAAGCGCCTTTGTTTCTCCGGTTGTAAAAAGAGAAAATTTCGAACAAAAAATTGAAGCACTAGAAGAGAATACCGTAATTACTTTAAACACTGAAGAAAGAAGTGGTCGTTCGTATTTACAATATGCCGCCATTTTTATTTTAGGGTTGGGATTAACGGCAAGTATTGGTTATTCCGTATATCAAAACCAAATCGCCTCCGAAACTGTACTGGTTGAAACAGCCGTTCAAAAACAGGTAAACAATAAAATTCAAGAAGCCACCTTCTTTATAAAAAGCCCGATGCCAGCGGTAACGCTTTCTGTAAAAGAAAGTAAAATGTCCTATCACATCATGGCAGGTGCATTTAGAGAAGAAAAGAATGCCGACAAGATATTCAAACGTCTCTCTAACTTAGGATACAAAGCCAGACGCATCGCTGTTAATAAATATGGTTTATATCCGGTACTTTATGGAAGTTATGCTACCTATGCAGAAGCAGACAAAGCAAAAAAAGAAATACAGAAAACAGACAATCCAGAAGCTTGGCTTTTGATTGAGTCGCTGTAATATAAAACCCAAGATGGTTTAGACCTAACCCCCAAAAAGCGAAAAGCTATTTGGGGGTGTTTTTTTAGGAGCAATCTCCAGCTATCCGCTTTATCTTTTTTGGTCTCGTTAAAAAACGAGACCAAAAAAGGATGGCGCTGCTATCTGGGCTAGGCATTAGAATGTCTATGATGTTTGACATCACAACAGGTCTTTTTTAAGCGGTTTAGAGTGTGATTGTATGTTCAAACACTACTACCGATTGTATGCTCAATCTAGTCCAATTACATTGTACCGTTTTCGTATTACATCCGTTATATACCAAAACATAAATTCGTTCGCTATAAATTGTCTACATAAGAATTCCTACTTACGTCCTATTTGTCATTCTATCGAAGGAAGAATCTCCATATTCCGTACAATCTACTTTTCTAAAAAGCTGATTTCTCATAACGATGCAAACATAAAATGACAAGGGAGAATTGAATTAGTTTGTGGGCCATCTATATACTAACAATGTCTGTATTCTTAAACTCCTCTTCACTACTTCCGTTTTCATTAGTTTTGCCTTCAGCAATCATGTTTAACATCATTGAATTTATTAC
Source organism: Flavobacterium sp. ACAM 123 (assembly GCF_000264055.1). Lineage (GTDB taxonomy): Bacteria > Bacteroidota > Bacteroidia > Flavobacteriales > Flavobacteriaceae > Flavobacterium. The sequence continues at coordinate 2,873 of NZ_AJXL01000035.1, forward strand.
TCGGCTTTTACTTAAATCCTGTTCTATAATGCTTGCCATGTGAAATACTCCCAGAGTTTCACGATTTGACTTAGAGTTGCTGTTGTTAATCAAAACAATTTTATAGCTGTCTTTGTCAAATGGTGACACTTCAGAGATATAAGGTTTGAGCGCTGACTCGTCTTCTTTAATTATCGGATTGAACCGAACAGCATCATCTTTTAGAGCGGCCTCGCTTTCCCTTGAAAATTTGTGATAATCGGCTAAGTATAACTTGCTTTGTATTTCACTGGGCTCGTATCCCAGCATAAGAAAAGATTGGTCGCCAGCATTGTCTAAGTGGAACGGCGTACTGACTTGTTGGTCAAAACGCCCTAACCATTGATAGGCTAAACGTTTATCAAATCGTGTAATTGTACACTTTGATAATTCGGTCTTTAGTTCTACCATAATTGTCCTAAGTTGATTGGAACCTATTTGTTTCCCAAAATCAAGGTGGACAAAGCCTGGTTTATCAGTATCTTTTCTAAACACATTGTTCATACAATACTGCGCAATATTTTTTATATTAACCTCTCTTATTTCCATTTTGGTTTAATTTAAATCATGTGTCGCTCTAAAAATAGCACTTTTATTCACTGATTATTTAATGGTTTACGTTTATTTGTTCTGCGTGTCTGCGCCCCCTTTTTTCAACTAATTTCTATTTTTCTGTTTTAAGAGCAATATCTGGTTCACACACTTCGGCAGCCTCTATCTCTTTTGCTTTTGTAAAAAAATGAGCTCACAAGAGCATACCGCTATTGCGTCGTTAGGGAATGGATTAGCCATGATGTTTTTTATACCAAAAAGCCACTTTTTAAGCAGTTTAAGGCGTAGTTTTTTATTTAATTACATGCTGCAGTCCAAACGCATAACAAGTTTTAAATACCCTGTTTTAATACCATTAGCATCGAGATTGTTTAGCACTCCTCTTGTATTATACCAAAACTGTTTTTACTAAAGCATAAATTCTTTGGTATTAGACTTGAAGTCCTAACAAAGCAGGCGCGGCAAAGACAAAGCACTTTTAATTTCGTTTGCTGTGACCAATATAATTTCGCGTTAATAAGGATTAGTCTAGTCATGACGGTATCTGTTTGAACCATTTCATCTCGAGTACAGCATTTTCGAAAACAATTGCATAAAAAAAGCAACCTTTTTACAAGTTGCTGTATTGTAAGAACCGCGTTGCATGCGATGCATTTTGTATCTCTAATAAAAGAGCATCAACAGATTTAAATTTGATTGTTAAATAATCGCACTAATTTGAAGTTCTCCAACCACATTAGTGTAGTTAGGTATATCTGCCGCAAATTTTGCCGCATGAGGCGCAAAAGAGGACTGAAAAGACTCTACAGAATCAAATGTTAAATGTCCTATTGCCACATAAGGTGCTAATTCGCCAGGCTCTCTACCTCCTATTCCTACATTGAATTCTATGCTTATCAACGCATCGCCTAAGGATTGAGCTATCATGGGAAGGTGAGAATTTTTATAATAATCGACATCAAAGGTCGTCTCAGGACCGTTTGGATACATTATGCTAACTTTGATCATAACTGTTTGTTTTTAAAATTAGAGTGAAGTATAGTCTCCCGCATCTCTTTTGCGAATCCTATACCCGTTTGTTGTATAAAGATATAAATAACAAGTCACAAACCTGATTTTATGTACTTTACATTGTTCCCGCAGCCCGACCTGAGTGGAGCTCTTTTTTGTGTAGTGTAACGGAACAAAAAAAGCGCGAACGGAGGGCGGATGGTCTGCCCAAATAATTACATTACAGCTGGTGACTTGCTATTCTTTTTAATTATTTCTTCCAAGCAAATTTTTGGAATGCAGCATCTACCGGGGTGTTTGCAATATGGTTAGTGTAGTTACTGATTACTTTTTGAGACAATCCTAAAATGATATCTAAAACTTGTCTTTCACCGTATCCTGCAGTGTAGAATGCTTCCAACTCTTCTTTAGAAACCTGACCGCGATTACGAACAATAATTAAAGTCATGTCACGTAAAGCTTCTAATTTTGGGCTTTCAAGTGGCGTTCTGTCGCGTAGAGCTGTTGTAATAGCTTCATCTACTTTCATCATTGCCGCAATTCCGGTATGTGCCGGCACACAGTAATGACATTCATGCTCTACGTTAATAGTTTGCCATACCACAGTCAACTCTTCGTTGTCAAAAGAGGAATCTACAAATAATTCGTGTATGCTTTGGTATGCTTTAAGTATCCCTGGAGACCCTGCTAAAACGCCGTGTAGTCCTGGTATCATACCATATGCTTTTTGAGAGTCTTCTAATAATGGTTTGCTTGCTTCTGGAGCCGATTCGATGTTGTGTACTTTTAATGTTGTCATGGTATTATTCTTTAAATATTAGTATTTAATTTATATCTAAGCATATGCTTAGTTTATGGTCAAAAAAAAGCTTATAGGTTATTGAAAGTTACTTCAATATAATCCTCGATTTCTTTTGTAGTGTTCACTCTTGAAGCAGCCGCCAAACCATGTTTTGCCAATACTAAGTAGTTGGCTTGCTTTACTATGGTTGCTTCGTCTTTCGTTTTATCCATTCTTAATTTTTCGATGAATATTTCCTTAAGGTTATTCATGAATTCAGCCATTTGCTCCTTAATCTTCTGGTCTTCATCTTCAGCAAATTCGTTATAAGTATTAGTCAGTAAGCAACCCTTCTGATCGCCCATTTCAGACGGAATTCTTATGGAATCGTAAAAAAAATCTTTAATGTCATTCACTCCGCTAGTAGCATTTTTGAGTTTTTCAAACATACTGTTTACTTTGCTTTTGTAACATTTTAGACTTTCTAAAAAAACGCCCTGTTTGTTTCCAAAACTGGCATAAATAGAAAATTGGTTAATGCCCATTTCTTTTTCCAACATACGTACAGAGGTATTTTCATATCCATTGCGCCAGAACAAAGACATTGCTTTTTCTATCACCTCCTGTTCATTATATTGTTTACTTCTTGCCATTACTATTTTAATACGGTACAAAACTAAGCACTTGCTTTGAAATAAAAAAACATTTTACTGTTTTTTTAACATTTAACTCATTAAGGCTTTACAAATCAGTGTTTTTGAGTTTTTTAAGCAACGGAAAATAAGCCGTGGAGTTTGCAACTAAAAAAACGCCCCATGTATGAAAATACGCGGGGCGTTTTTTAATATTAAGTAACGTGTCATTTATGCGACCCTAAATATTTATTTATCAACGTCATGAAAAAGGGCTTTTTAGACTTTGTTTTGCTGTCTAAAATTGCACTACTTTTATTTTCATAGATTCCCCAAACACAATTAGAGAATTCACCAGCGGCAAATTCGATATTAATTTCTGGATTTCCAATCTTATAAATAGTAAAATTATACTGCTGACCGTAAAGAGGGTCTTTTATGTTAATCTTTTCTCCTGTCTCTACCCATTTATATTTCCAAATATTTATACCGTTGATTTCATATTTTTCGCCGTCACTAATTGTCTTCGTATGTTGCCAATTTGCTACCATAGTTCTGTTGGGATAAAATTACTGCTAACCCTCACCGAACCTTCGCGAGGGATTTAAACGACTTCCGTTTTTCTCCTTCTATGCTGATGGCACCAACATTTAGTACAGGAATAGCGGTCTGCCTATTTTAGAAAATCAGCATCGGCATATCTTGGATTTGGATATTTGTAAAATCCTTCCCCACTGCTTACTCCCATTTTCCCTTTATCGATAAAATCTGATTTAATGATGGCAGCACGATCAAGCCTTTTTTGGTCTCCTAATTTTGTACCCCAAAGCATGCTTACATTATACGCCGTCTGCATCCCTATCTTATCTAGGATACCAAAAGGGCCCATTTTCGTTCCCATGGTAATCATCCAGGTTTTGTCAATGCTTTCAACATCTGAAACTCCGTTAAAAAATAATTCTTGCGCCGCAGTGAGTAATGGCACCATTAAGGTATTTAATATGTATCCATTTTGCTCTTTGTGTATTGGAATGGGTATCATCCCAATTTCAGAGGCAAACTGCACCACTCTTTCAAATATTTCAGGGTCTGTATCTGCATGTCCCATCACTTCCCCAATATTCGTGTCCCATATTCCATTAGCAAAGTGCAGCGCTAAAAACTTTTCGGGACGACCCGTATAGGCAGCATAATCGCTGGGCAAAGTGGTGGAAGAATTGGTAGTAAAAATTGTTTTTTCTGGTGCAACTTTCGCCAACTCTTTGTAAAAACTTATTTTAATTTCCACGTTTTCAGGAACAGATTCACTCAGTAAATCAGCGTTCTTTAAGGCTTCAGCCAAATTCGTTGAATAGCTTAATCTACTTAACGTTTGTTCGATGTCTTCTTTCGAAGCTCCTCTACGCGTACTGAACAGTTCAGCATATTGTTTGTGAAATGCTTTACTCACTTCTAATCCTTTGTCAAAAGCATCATAAACCATTACATTAAACCCCATGAAAGCGGTTTGCCAAGCGATTTGTGAGCCTAATGTTCCCCCTCCTGCAATCGTTACATTTTCTATTTTCATCCTGTTTAAATTTATTCGATTTTTTTATATTGGCCAAAACTTGTGCATCGGTACGACAAACGTCGTCCATTACATACACTCAAATATATAACAATTATCTTACGCCGATTGCTAATGGTATCACAATAAATAAACAGACTCGGTAGCCGCGACGGCAGTGGAAAAATTGACGAGCAGAAGTGTATTCCCTGCAAGATAACTGCGTCAGTTCGCTTGCTTGGGTGCTTTTTTAAGGAGTCAGAGTGCCTCGTTTCTCATCTATTTTTAAGTAAATAAGCAAACTAATGGACAGGGCCGCGCATATTGAAAAACCAACAAACAGCGGCAACGCTGTTTCAGCAATAAACCGTCCAATATAGATACTGATAGGAACAGCCATTATAGTCGAAATAAAGCCCGTGACAGCTGCTGCAATTCCGGCGATATGCCCTACTGGTTCCATCGCCATGGCACGTAAATTGCCGAAAAGAAAACCGATACTGAAAAATTGAAGTGCAAAAAACAGCAGCAAAATACGAACATCTGGATTTGGCATATTATAGAATAGCGCGATATAAGTCACCGAAACTAGAAAAAAGGAAACTAAAGCTGTGGTAATCAATTTTTCCATCCCGTACTTTATTACCAATACTCCGTTGAGGAAAACGGCTGCACCTATTGATATTGCCAATCCGGCAAAAATGTATGGAAACTCTTCCTTCAAATCATATTGATTCTGAAATATTTGCTGGGAACTGCTGAGATACACCATAAAAGATCCGGTAACAAACCCCGCAATAATGGTAAAACCAAAGGTCCTCTTGTATTTTGTTAGTTCCTTGCACTCGCTAATAAAACCTTTTTTAGAAAAAATTTTCTTGTTTTCAACGGATAAAGTCTCCGGTTGTCGTTTCCAGAACCACCACGAAACCAAAATACTGATAAAAACCTGAACATAGAAAATCCCGTGCCAATTGTAGTAATCAAGAATAAATTTACCCATGGCTGGAGCAATCACGGGAACTAATATAAAAACAACGGTGACAAAGGACATGATACGCGCCATATAATCTCCGCTGTACATATCCCGAATAATAGCAATGCTCATCGTTCTGGGTGCAGAAAGGCCTATTCCTTGCAAAATCCTTCCTATAACCATCACTTCTAGACTTGTCGCATTTACACAAATGAAACTAGCCGCAATAAACAAGGCAAAACCCATGTAAACTACTGGCTTTCTACCAAAACTATCGGAAAGCGGGCCAAAAACCAATGGGCCAAACCCAAGACCAAGAAAAATCATCGTGATAAGCAATTGGTTATCCACGACTTCAGTAGTACCAATAGTAATCCCAATAATATCTAGCGCCGGCAATAAGGCATCAATCGCTAATGCCACCACGGACATTAAGGACGCCATAAGTGCGACAAATTCAAATTGAGAAGTTTGGATATTTTTTTGCATTAGGCAAAAATACGCTATTGATTTGGTTTCGGCACTGTTTTCTGGGATTCTAAGCGTCTTACTTTATGCCGTTTTAGCTGCAGCGGGTCAATTAAAAACCGAATTTACAATCGCTCACTTCCTCTTTCTAGACTGCTATTTTTTTTATTGTACCGCTAACTAAGCAGCTAGCTTTAACCGTATTGAAGATAGTTCCAAACTTTTCAATATTCTTTTGAAGTAAATCAATATTTAAACTTTCGTCTTGACTGTAGATGACCAATTCATACTGTATTTCATCCATTCTTGGTGGCTTTTCTAGTCGTATCGCATTTACCGTTAATTCTGCTTTTGAATATTCAAAATTCATCATCACCGAAAATCGCGCTACATTTTTAAGAATACAAGCCGAAAAGGATCCCAGAAACAACTCTGCCGGATTGGGTAAACTAGCTTCTGTATCAGGAGAAATCCCAAAACTAATCTCAGATTCTTTTATATGTACCGCAGCATTTTTATTAGAGGAAATACTGGCTTTTACAGAATAGTTCATAACTACTTGATTTTATATTGAAAATTGTGGAGTAAATAGTTACTATCAAATATACGACAAATTGGGTGTTATTTTATGATTAATAACAACAGATCTCACGGATAAATCAACTACACGTTAGCACGGAATTGTATTACGTGACCATAAAGAGAAGCAAGAAATTATAGTGGTTTAGCTAATGATGTAGAAGTAGTGTATTTTAGAGCTGTTCCTTAAAAAAGATAAGTAAGATAATGAAAAGTAGATCTATTGTGGATATGGTTTGTGGGCACGGATTGCAAATCCGCGCTATCAGTCTGGGTACAAACATATCCGCTCGCTCGGGTTTATGTCTTTGCGCGGAACGAAGCAATCTCAGCTGCTGCATCTAAAAATTTAGATACAAATCCGTCTTTTAAAACAAGACCAAGGACCATTCTCAAAAAAATAATATTAGTCCAATCTAAGCCCGATCGCAGTTTATTATTGGAAATCGATATTTATTATTTTGACCGCGTTGCAAACGCTACGTTTTGTTCATTAAATTTAAGTTGGTACTCGTTGAAAACGAGCACCAGAGTTGAGGACAAACGGGTGCCAGTTGGGGTTTCTCTTAAAAAAAGGTAGGTGTATTGTAGATACAGTTCGTGAGCACGGATTGCAAATCCGCGCTCACGATTTGGGAAAATCCGGGCGATCTGGACTCGACGAAGTCAAGCACCAGAGCTGAAGACAAACGAGGGCCAGTTGGGTAATAGTAAGTAGATCTATTGTGGATATGGTTTGTGGGCACGGATAAATACTAAAAGTATTCTGACTGACGTTTCTACAATTAAATATAGTTTACTCTAATTCAAACTCTTGAATATCATTTAATCGAGATTGTGCTTCCATTAATTCTTTATCCCATTTTTTATAAATATCCGTAGAAAACATTTTTAATAGTACTATAGTTCCGAATAAAATGAAAACACCTAAAGCAATAAAATTTGAAAAAATAGCGAGTTTAAAGATTATCTTTAAAAGAATAGGAATTGATGTTAATAACCATAAAGCTACAATGCCCATATCAAATTTAGAATATTTTAAAATATGAACTTGAAACTTATAAATTGTGCTCTGCAAATCAATAATATTCATCAAACTGTAATCCGCTTTTTTAAGTGGTAGGTGTTGAAAAAAGGAAAGAACCATTGCAACTGCGGCTATTACTGCAGGTAAACTATACACTAATTCCTCTTTTACTTTCCACGCAAGAGTTAATGATAACGCAGCATATAGCAATGCAATATTTCTACCCTTTATAGAAATATTCATATATTCCTCTAGTTTACTTTTTAGAATTTTGGATGGTTATTTCATTGATTCTTTTTTCATTTACCTCAATTCTCTCGATTAGTTTCTCTTGGTCTTTTTTCCAGATTTCTTTAAGCTCGTTTACTTCCATCTTGATGTATTTTTTTTAATTTATTTTTAATTCTGTTTATTTTACTTCCTACGTTTGTCTCTGTAATACCAATAATTTCGCTAATTTCTACATAACTGAAATCTTCTAAATAAAGTAAAATAAGAGCTTTATCAAATTCATTTAATTGATCAATAAATTGGTTTAAAATCTTTACATTGTCTATGTCATCATGATCTTGTTCCGCATATTCTTTTTCAATAAATATGGAATCAATAGATATATTGGAGATGGTACTTGCTGTTTTTCTGTAGAAAGAAATAGCAACATTCATTGCAATTCTATACATCCATGTCGAAATTTTGTAGGTATCATTATATTTATCTAGTGCCTTCCATAACTGTATTAAAATCTCTTGTTCGAGATCTTTCTTGTCTTCGGTATCCTTGCAGTAAATAGTTATAACCTTATACAAGATTCCTTTATTTTCTTTAATGATTTCCTGAAACCGATTTAGTTTTATGTTTTCGTTCACGATTCTCTTTTATTGATATAGTATTATTCGCATTCGATCACAAAAAATCACAGTTTAGGACTAATTTCTTTTAAATTTAGAAATAATGTTATGGTTAAAACAAAAGATTAAAGGAATATTACTGATCCAAATAGCTTATAGTTAAGTTCAAATACTCTATTTAAAACTAGTTATTGTGGTCACTGCTTTCAATACAAGCACTTTAGAAAACTCTCCAAAATAACTAATATAATCGCCTCTTGAAGAGATAACGACAAAACTACTACATGAATAATGATGTTGAAAAAAGAGTCTTTCAATATGATTTCCAGGATCTTGAATCCACTCCTTGAATCCATCATTTTTACCATATAGTCCAACAGCATCTTTATAAATGTATATAATTGTTGATTTTTTTATTTTATTAATTCCTTTTTCCATTTTGTTGAACGATTTTCTCACTGTTCTTCTAGTAGCAGAACCACTGGAATTACACCAATCTTTTCCTGGGTAATAAATTATGACTATTGGTTTTGAGGAATCAATTTTATTATTTGATGCGGAACTTAGCATTAAATCAAAGGTTTCTTTATTTTGTATCGTTCCTTGCTCCTCTCTAACTAAAAGAACTTTATGATTAATAGAATCACCTTGGATGTCCAAAAATTTATTTGTCCGTCTTATGTTTTCAAATTCTTTTTGAGTAAGTGGGCTATAATTTTGATCGAAATATTTAATGACATTCTTTTCACTATCCTGACTTTGTGAGTATGAGAAATTTGAAATTAAAATATTAATACAAATTATTTGAAGTACTTTTTTCATATTTGATACCACTTTAAGATAGGTCTGATAGACATCACACCCTATTGTTATTCAAATATATAATAAATATCTTACCATTGGTAATTATAAAAAACCAAAATCTATCCTTAGCCCAGATAGCAGTGGAAATCCTTTTGGGGCGGAAGTATATGCCCCACAAGATTGCAACGGATAGCGGGAGGATTCGTTCTTAAAAACCATTATCGTTGTGCTACTAAAAAGCTAAAAATAAAAACTAATTCAAGGTCGCTTTGTACATTCGGGCTTCGTTCCACTTGAATTTATCACTGTTTTTCTCCATTAATGCATTGAGCGATTCCTCTTTATATCCTTGGAAAGCTTGTGCTAAGGTCTGTATTTTATCTTCGGGTTTAATATTGAAATTGTCACTTTCAAATATACGATTATTACATGATGAATGGTCACTAGAATATATGAACTAGATTGTTGAATATAATTGTGAGATTGCTGCATCCAAAAAATTTAGATACAAATTCGTATTTTAAAATAAACCATAAAATCATTTGGATCGCACATCCACATTAACGATCCAGTTAGGTAAATGTCTGCGGGCTCGGCTGTGTATAAAGTTACTAGGGCAGCTGAATTGGGATTGCATATAAACATCTAACGGGCTTACCATTTACCATTGCAGGTGTCCACTTGGGCATCATCATTAAAACTCTTTCTGCTTCTTTTCCAATACCGTAGCCCAAATCTTTTATTATCGAAATATTAGAAATATTGCCATCTTTTTCTATAATAACGGTTGTACTGATTTTACCTTTAATTTTTTGACCGTTAATTAGGGGGACTTGATAATTCATTTTTACGAACTCGTCCAATTTTATCCATCCTCCAGGAAAAATAGGCTTTACCTCTACTCCTAAAACATTATAAATAGCATCTTCGTTTAAATTGTTCATATCATCACTAGGCGCTGTGCAAACAATGACCTGAATCGAATCATTTTTTATCTGTTTATATTTGGGTTGTCCAAAACAAAAAGCAATAAAAAACAAAAAAAATGAGTGAAATAACTTTTTCATAAAATCACTAATAAATTATTAAACCATTAATTGTAAAGTAAATGATAAACGATTACAAGCTCTAATTTAAGGTCGCTTTGTACATTCGGGCTTCGTTCCACGTGAATTTATCACTGTTTTTCTCCATTAATGCATTGAGCGATTCTTCTTTATATCCTTGGAAAGCTTGCGCTAATGTCTGTATTTTATCCTCGGGTAAAACCTCCGTAATAGACACGGCTTTAGTTTGTATCAGTTGGACAAAATGCGAGTAAATAGTTTGTTTTGTAAGCACTCTGATGGTGGCAATATCCGCAATTGAATTTTTTTCTACCCACAATTCATAGGTTTCCTGAACGGTAGATTTTTTGGGTGCTTTCTTAGTCGCTTTTTTAGAAGTATAACGTTGCAAGTCGGCTTCGTCCTCGATTAAAGTGACATTTTCTTTCTTGAATTGGCTTTGAATCGCTTCCGTTTTTCTGCTGATGTACCTTTTTATTTCATCAGAAGTTAGTTTTTCTTTCGAAATAGTTTCGCCCGCAACAACGGTTTCTATCAAAAGCTTGGCTTTCATCAATCGCAAAACGGCTTTTGTCTGTAATTCTTCGAGCACAATCAGCTCGTCATAATAGGCCTTGCTTTTCTTGACACGCTTCACTTCTTCCAATTTCCATAAGATTTCAAAAACCAAGTCGTCCATGGGTTTGAAGAAATACCCAAAAGCGGCTTCAATCCTCTCAGAAACATGAATTAAATCGACGGTTTCGTTATTGAATATTTTGTTGAGTTGCCCCATGAATTTTTTTGATGGATCCAAAAGGGAATCGATGGTTTCCATTTGCTTTGTGGCCCAAAGTGCATGTTTTGATTTAGCGGAACTCTCCGACTTATCGCCATAGCTGTACTTGTGATTGCGCCATTCCTGTGCTAAAGTAGCCCAGTCAAAACTGTGCATCAAATAGTTATGGATGAAATTCTTAGTTTCAAAATGTAGGGAATTTTTCAACAATTCATCTGAAGCCTTGTTTAAAGAGTAATCCATTACATCCTGGTCGTTAGAAATCCCGTTCATACGCAACGGAGATAACAAAATAAGCCCTTCTAACGAACGTAAACGCGATAACGCGACATAAGCCTGACCTGGCATAAAAACTTGCGAAACATCAATCGCGGCCTTGTCAAAAGTCAATCCTTGACTTTTATGCACCGTAATGGCCCATGCTAGTTTGATAGGATAATGAACAAAAGTTCCTAAAACCTCCTCCTCTATTTCCTTTGTAGCGGGATCGATTTTGTACCGGATGTTTTGCCATTCGTATTTTTCGACTTCTATCGTTTTATCTTCTTCCGGAAAATGAACCAGAATTTCCTGGCTCGAAAGGGATTTTATCACTCCCATTTTTCCATTGAAATAGTTCTTATCGGTCGAAAGATCGTTTTTCACGAACATCACCTGTGCCCCCAGTTTTAACTTTAAGCGTTCTTCTAGCGGGAAAATCTTCTCGGGAAAATCACCTACGATATCTGGCTTGTAAGTAATCAACTCCCCTTTTAAATCTTCCAAAGCTTGCGCGTTCATAGCATCTGCTTTGTTATTGTGCGTCGTTAGCGTGATATAACCTTTGTTGTTTTTTAAATCAAAATCAGGTTTAACATACTTATTCAGCGCCTGAACATCAGTCGCGGTAATCTGATTGTTTCGTAGATTGTTCAGAACCGAAATAAACTCGGTGTCGGTTTGACGGTATATTTTTGACAACTCAATGTACAAAGGCGGACTTTGCTGTACGGCATGCGAATGGAAAAAGAATTTTCCTTTGTAATAGTTGCGCAGCGTACGCCATTCCTCATCCCGAATTACTGGTGGCAATTGCAATAAGTCTCCGATGAATAATACTTGAACGCCTCCAAAGGGATTGGTGTTCTTGCGCACCGTTTGCATCATGTAATCCATCGCATCAAGCAAGTCAGCGCGGAGCATACTCACTTCGTCAATCACCAACAATTCCATATTGCGAATCACTGATTTCTTCAACCCACTCATTTTAAAATGCCGGCGCAAAGTATCCTTGGATTCAAATTTCACCGTATCTGTAAACTGGGAATCGACACCAAAGGCAGGAATAAATCCTCCAAACGGCAATTGAAACATGGAATGAATAGTAACACCGCCTGCATTCAAAGCGGCAATACCCGTAGGTGCAACTACCACCGTATTCTTATGGGTAGTTGCAATAATTTCTTTTAAAAGCGTGGTCTTCCCCGTACCTGCTTTTCCAGTTAGAAAAACAGAGCGCTGGGTCTGGTTGATGAACTGTAAGGTATAAGCAGCGGCTTCGGAAACGGTTTGCATAGACGTATAGATTAGAGACGGAATGTATTGGACCAAATTTTTAAGTTTTCTATCAAAAATGGAAATAGAAGAACGTAAAAGTACTTTTTTTTAAGGATTAAATCCTGTTTTGAAATACGAAACAAAAAGGAATGATCACGCAAGTACCAATAGATAAACCAAAAAAAAACCTCCTTTCTAATTCAAGAATGGAGGTTTGTTGATTATTAATAAAAAAGAAACTTATTTCTTTTCCTCTGTTTTATCTTCTGTTTTATCTTCTACTTTCTCTTCTGTTTTTGCAGCCGCTTTGTACTTGTCATTTAATGCCTTTATGATATCTTTTGTAATGTCGTATTTCTCTTCAGCATATAAAACGGATGCAGCATCACCTGTTCCATAGATATAAGAATATCCTTTTTCTTTACCATATGCTTTGATGAATTTTTTTACTCCACTTACTAAAGTGTCCATTTCTGTTCCACTTTCCTGTTGCAATTGTTGTGATAATGCTTGTTGTGCATAACTCAATTGTTGCTCTCTTTTTTGCAATTCAGCTCCTTTTTGCTGTGCCCAAGCTTGACCGTTTGCCTGTGCTTGGCTTTGAAAATTAGCAGCGTCTTGTTTGAAACGTTTAATCTCTGCGTCTAATTGTCTTCCTTTTTCTTCAGACTGTGCTTTATATTTTGCTTCAAGGTCTTTCGCTTCTGTATATTCTTTCATCAACACTGAAGTATCTACGTAAGCCGTTTTTACTTCTTTAACCTCTGCGGTTTTGTTACAAGCAATAACTGAAATAGAAATTGCGATAATTAATAATACTTTTTTCATTTTGGTTTATTTGTAATTTATGTGTTTACGTGTTTAGAGCAAAAATATAAAAAAATAGATAGTATCCTCATAAACTTTGAAAATTGGCTAAAATTTATACTATCAGATTTTCTTATTAAGAAGAATGAACTTATAACTTTATTCTATAAATATTGACTTTAAGAGCTCTCAAATAAGCCTCGAAATCAAAATAAGCAATACGAATGCACGCTATGAAGGAAATCGCGACTTAAATCACCTTAAAATTCAATTTATTTGTTTTTTAGGACGTAAATGTGGGATGAATACTCGTTGTTTTGCTTCGCTCTTATATTAGACTGTAATCCGACAAAAAAGGCCTTAATGAAATTCATTTTTCCGTGTTTGTATTTTTCTGACAACAGGCTGATATAAAAAGAGTCAAATTTCATCGGCAGTACTTTTTCTAATTCCATGTCTTCTTTTTCAAAAATTATTTTTATGGCTTTTTTCGAAAAGTGCCAGAAATGAATCGGCACATCATAAGCCGCCCAGAAGCTTCCGTAATATTTTGCATCGAAAGATTTAAAATTAGGAACGGCAACAATTAAAGTACCCGATGGTTTTAGCAATCGCTTCAATTCTTTTATTTGCTTATCCAGATTAGGAACATGTTCTAAAACATGCCACATCGTAATCACGTCAAAAGAATGGCTTTCCAATCCAGAAGTATCCTCCACAAATGAAACTGCTTTTTTCAATGCAATAGCTCTTGCTTTATCACTCGGCTCCACGCCTACTGTTTCCCAACCGTTCTCCTTGGCCACAGCCAAAAAATCTCCGGTTCCAGCACCAATGTCTAAAATACTTCCTTTATTAGGCTGCTGTGAATTGATCAACTGCAACTTGTTTTTTAAAGCAATGCCCTTTACAAAATGGTATGCCTTTTCAAATAACGATCGTTTCCCGTCCGTATGCGAAATGTAATCTTCGCTTTCATAATACTTACCCAAGTTATCTAAACTGGGTTGCGGATATGTAATTAACATGTCCGTCGTTTCATCGTGGTATAAGTCAAATGTTTCTTTGGAAACAGAATGATCTTTTATTGTAAGGAAATGTTTTTTATTTGAAATATCCATTGTTAGTTATCAGTCGTCAGTTTTCAGTCGTCAGTTTAATCGTGAAGCTTGAAAATCAAATATTAAAATTTATTTATTTTTATAACAGAAGCTCCTTAGCAATAACAAGGCTTACGGCCGTAGTTTCACGTGGAACATTTTTTTAGTGTTCAGTATTCAGCTGCCAGTAATCAGGTGGTGGTTTACATTATCATAAATAGTATTGTAGCAATTAAAATTTGAATATGTGTTTATCAAAAACAATTACACTTTCAGCACAACTCGAAACTATAACAAGCTACAAAACTAAACTGCTTACTAAAAACTGAACACTTCCTTACCTTCCCATGTAAATCAACAGCACCGACACGTCACTTGGGGAAACCCCGCTAATTCTCGATGCCTGTGAAATAGTCACCGGCCGAATTTTAGTTAGTTTTTGCCTGGCTTCAATGGACATCGATTTTATTTTATGATAATCAAAATCCTCTGGGATTTTCACATCTTCTAAACGAGTCAATTTATCCGCGTTATTTCTTTCTTTCTCTATATAACCAGAATACTTGACTTGGATTTCAGCTTGCTCTAAAATTTCCTCGTCTAAATCATTCGCTTCAATATAACTCTTCACTTTATCAAACTTCATGATATCATTCAAATCAATTTGAGGACGGGAAAAGACCTTAAATAATTTATCTCCTTGAGTGATCAGCGCAGTATCTTTTGATTCTAATATTGGGTTTGCTTCTGCAACACTAACACTAGTCTCTCTGAAAAAAGACACCATATTATTCGACTCTTTCAATTTATGCTCCATGCGACGCAAACGCAATTCAGAAGCCAATCCTATTTCATGTCCCTTAGGCGTCAATCTAAAATCGGCATTGTCCTGACGCAATAACGTACGGTACTCTGCTCGCGAGGTAAACATTCGGTAAGGCTCTTCTGTTCCCTTAGTAATCAAATCATCAATCAAAACCCCAATATAGGCTTCATCCCTTCTCAAAATCAAAGGCTCTTTTTCATGCACTTTCAAATGCGCATTAATCCCAGCCATCAATCCTTGGGAAGCCGCTTCTTCATAACCTGTGGTTCCATTAATCTGTCCAGCAAAATACAAACCTTCGACTAACTTAGTTTCTAAGGTATGTCTCAACTGCGTTGGCGGAAAGTAATCGTATTCGATCGCATAACCCGCACGCAGGAATTTCACGTTTTCAAAACCGGCAATAGACTTCATCGCCTTAAACTGAATATCTGCAGGAAGCGAAGTGGAAAAACCATTCACATAAACCTCACAGGTTTTCCATCCCTCCGGTTCGATAAACAACTGATGTCTTTCTTTGTCGGCAAAACGATTTATCTTGTCTTCAATAGACGGACAATATCTCGGTCCAAGGCTTCTAATTCTTCCGTTAAACATCGGAGAACGATCAAAACCTTCTCTTAAAATATCATGCACCTCTAGAGAAGTATAAGTCATATGACATGATCTTTGATGAGTCAAAGGCGTGGTTAAATCAGAATAAGAAAACTTATCCGGTTTAGCATCTCCTTTTTCCTCATTCATTTTCGAATAATCCAAAGAACGCCCGTCCACTCTCGGAGGTGTTCCCGTCTTCATTCTTCCAGCTTCGAAACCAGCATTGATTAAGTCTTCAGTAATTCCAACCGAAGCGCTTTCGCCTGCTCTTCCCCCACCGAAGTTTTTATCGCCAATATGGATTTGACCGTTAAGGAAAGTTCCGTTAGTCAACACCACCGACTTCGCTTTTATTTCAATACCCAGCGCGGTGCGTATTCCTTTTACTTTTCCATTTTCTATAATCAGGCCCTTCACCATCTCTTGGTAAAAATCCAGATTTGGAGTTCCTTCCAACATCAATCGCCATTCTTCCGCAAACCGCATACGGTCACTTTGAACTCTTGGCGACCACATCGCAGGTCCTTTTGATTTGTTCAACATCTTGAATTGGATAGCCGTCCTGTCTGAGACAATACCGGAGTACCCACCAAGCGCATCAATTTCACGCACGATTTGCCCTTTTGCAATTCCTCCCATAGCAGGATTACAAGACATTTGCGCAATGTTTTGCAGGCTCATGGTTACCAACAGGGTTTTTGAACCCAGGTTAGCTGCAGCAGCCGCAGCCTCAGAACCGGCATGACCAGCACCCACCACAATTACATCATATTCTTCTTGAAACATCTTATTATATGAATTTGTCCCGATATTCGGGGGTAAGATTCCAACACAAAAAATCGTTCGTATTGTTGAAATCTAAATTTATTTTATCGTTCCCTATGCCGCAACTCTCGTTAGATTCTTATATCCTTCTCAGTTGTTCCACGTGAAACATTCCTGCGCTTAAACCGAATTTGACTTTTATTGTTCCACGTGGAACAGCGTTAGTTTTTCGTTTTCTTTGGAGCGCATCAACAACTCATCGGCTTCTCCCTTGTCCTTGTATCCGCAATAATGCAAGACACCGTGAACCATCACTCTTCGCATTTCCTCTTCAAAAGGTACTTTGAAATCCGCTGCGTTTTCCTGAACACGTTCGACAGAGATAAAAATATCCCCGTGAATTTCATTCCCCATGGTATAATCAAAACTGATTATATCCGTCAGGTCATCGTGGTTTAAATATTCAAGGTTGATTTTGTGTAAGTATTCGTCATCACAGAAGATGTAGTTGATTTCTCCCTCTTTCTTGCCTTCCGACAAAATTGCCGCAGAAAGCCAGTTTCCAATGGCGTCTTCGTTCTCTAAGTTGAATTCGCTTTCGTAATTAAAATTGATCATTTTTTATTAAAATATTCTTGAACCTTGCGGTTGTAATTTGAGCGCAAAGGTAATGATTGTCTGTTTAATATCTCAATGCTATTCAAATAATCTAACAATGCGTCTGGCAACGGTTTAGATTCATTATTAAATTCTCTTCTGTTGCTCTCTGATTGCCGCTTCTTTTCTTCCCCCTGTTGCTGAACAGCCGAGTTTAGTTTCAATAATTCCTGCTTTACGTTAAGGATTTTTTGCAGTGTCTCATTCTTAAAGCCTTTATTCAATAGTTGTTTTTCTATCTGTTTCATCTGCTCTAAAGAATTCTGACCGCTACCGCCTAAACCTTGTTTGCGTAGTTCGTTTTCTAAGGCTTCCCGAAGCTGCTTCTGTTCCTTGTAAATTTCCAGCAAAACCTTCGCGTCGCCTTCCCCCATAACGCCATCTTGAGACCCATTTTTTCCATTTTTGTCGCCTTCCCCGGGTTTACCGTCTTTCCCCTCGCCCGGCTTCTGCCCTTTCTCCATTCCCTCTTTCATTTTATCACCAAGGCCCTGCTGCTTTTTAATGATGTCCGGCAGTTGCATCCCCTCCCCGCTACCAGATTTAGGTTTTCCAGAACCCATACCAGATAAAGACATTTGCATGTTGTTCAAAATATCACTTAGGAAATCACCAAGCTTATTGGCCGAAGATACCGCGTACTGTTGGTGCGATAATCCTTTCGGTATTTGGGCGTCAGATAAACTGACCAAGGATTTATCAATATTGTAATGTACATTCCCAATCTCTTTGGTAATGTCTTCAGCGATTTTCGGGTTACGTAAGGACATGGCGAATAGGCTGTCGTCAACATGTTTAAACTGCAGCTTCAGGTCCTGTTGCAATTTAATGTTTTTGTTGAAGGCCGGAGAACCTCTTTTAAGGTCCCTAAATTGCATCATCACATATTCCTGAGACAAAGAAAAAGCCAATAGGTTATCCAATATTTGTCTCAACATTTTAACGTCTTCTTCCATCTGTTCCTTCTCGCTTCCCTCTAAACCTTCCTCCATCTTCTTCGCCATTGCCTTCATTTTACCAGCGGCTTTTTTCTGATTCGGTTTCGCCTTCGCCTTGTTTTCTTTTTGAAGTTCGTCGCTTGCTTTCTTTAAATCGTCTGCTATACTTTTTTCCACTCCGGGGTCACTAGGGATATCAACAGGTGATTTTAACTCAGCATTGTCCTTATCCAAATCTTTAAGTTCTTTCTGAATTTTCTCGAAATCAGAGTTAATCCCTTTCTGTTTTTCAGCAGAGTTTTCTTTTTCGTTCTCCGCTAATTTATCCTGCTTCACCGAAAGTTTATCCAGTTTATCCGCAAATTGTTCCGCCTTCTTTTCTACATAGTATTTCTTGGTCAGTTCTACCAACTGCTCTAAATTCCTTATCTGATTTTTGCTCTTCTGTTTAAACTGATCTAATTTATTCAGTAAATCTTCATTCTTAATTTTATCGTTCAGCTCTTTCAACTCGTCCAACAGCTTCTGATTTTTTTCTAAATCCTCATCTGCCTTGTCCAAGCGATTCTTCAAATCTTCCTTCGCTTCGTCCTTTGGAATAGTTTTTAAATCCTCTAGATTGTCCTTCATTTTCTTGGAAAATTCCTTCATCATTTCATCCTGCTTTTTCTGACGCTCAACAAAATCCCTTACGTTTTGTTGCTCCTTGAACTCAAATTGCTCTTTCTCTTTCCCTGTCTTTTGCAATTTGTCAATCTCCGATAATTGCTTGTCTTGATTTTTTAATGACTTTTCCAGGCTGTTGATATTGTCATTTTGCTGCTGTAGCAGTTCCTCTTTCTTTTCTTCATCAGTCACAACGCGATTAGAGAACACAGACGTTTTTGAGCTTTTGAAACCATTCCGTACATCATTGTCAAAAACCTCAAAATAATACTCATAGGAAACCCCTTGTTCCACGGCCAACCTACCCGGAAACGAAAATAAAAACTGACCATAACCTGATTTTTTTATTGGGATAGCTCTGCGTTTCGCTAACACTGGTTTGCTGTTAGGATAATATACAATTTGTAGTTTAGACAAGCCATAATCATCTGCAACTTGTCCCAAAACAAAGCTTTTATCTACTTTTAAACTGTCCGGGGCGTAGCTTGCACTGATCGTGGGAAACTGGTCCTTAATAACGGTTAGCTGATAAAATAATTTTTCGTGGTCTTTTATACGCTCGTTAGAAGTAACAACCTGGTAATCTGTGTTTTGCACTATATTTTTAGACAACGAAAACAAATCAGCTTCCTTAATAAACTGAAAACGAGCGGTTTCATTCGACCAATAAATATCCTGCGTCGCGAAAGCACTTATTTTCCAAGTTACTTTCGTTCCCTCAGGGATTACGGCATTACCGGTTCCTTTGACTACTTCCGATTTTCTATTCAAATAGGACGGATAGTTCAATTGCATCTCAAAATTATCTATCGTTGGCACTGCAACAACTTTCAAATGATACTCTTCTGACGCAACGGCGTTGCCTTCCACGTGAAACAATACATCAGTCATTGGTTTGGCAATCTTGAACTGGAACTCACCCGGCTTACTATTTTCCATAAAATAACTCTCGCCGTTTATGTGAATCATTGCGTTTTCCGGAACCACACTTCCCTCCGATTTAATCTTTAGCATGAAATCTTTGTTCTCCTCCGTTTGTAAATTGGCGTTGAGCACCACAAATTTAAAAGGTGCGGGAGGCAAAAAGGTATCGTTAAAATGAACAACTCTATTAAGACTCTGAGAAATTACAGCATTGTTTCCGGATACATAGAAAATCAGAATAAGCAAAATGGGAACAATCGCAAACGGCAAATACTTACTGTTTGATTTAAAATTTATGGCATTACCAAAGGGTATCGGTTGCAAAGCGTTTGCTTTTTGATCGATCGAGGCCAAAAGTAATTCGGAGGAATGTTGCTCCTTACCCGAATCCGACAATTGGAGAAAATTGGTCAAGCTATCATTGACATCGACAAAGTGACTCCCTATAATTTTTGAAGCCTGATTGTAATCGATTCCCTTTTGAAATTTTAATAATTTAAATATGGGAAACAATATAAAACGAAACAAGAGGAACACTTCCACACCGACGAAAGTCCAAAACAATACAGCTCTTGCCATTGGCTTCAGCCATAGAAAATATTCCACAAAAAGCGTGAAGAGAAAATACAACAATCCCAAACCGATGAAGAGTACTGTTCCTCGAATCAATTCATTCGTGTAATACTTCCTGATAAACGCTTCTAATTTTTGATAAATACCATTTGAAGATTCCAAAACTACTATTTGTTTTATATAACCATTAAATGTAATAATTTAATATGAATAAAGAAATGTTAAAAAAGCATCAATCTCAAAAATGTTAAAATTATCTCGTTTTCAAATTCTGCAGTTCAGCGATTGAAATTGTATCTTTGCCTCAAAATTTATAAAAATGTCGAAGCAAGTTCGTGTGCGTTTTGCACCAAGTCCAACGGGACCTTTACATATTGGCGGAGTTCGTACCGCCCTATTCAATTATTTGTTTGCCAAAAAAAATAATGGTGTTTTCTTTTTACGAATTGAAGATACCGACCAAAATCGTTTTGTTCCAGGTGCGGAAGCGTATATCATGGAAGCATTAGAATGGTTAGGAATTCCTCCTGATGAAACAATAGGGAAGAATGAAAAATTTGGTCCTTATCGTCAGAGCGAAAGAAAACCTTTATATAGAGAATACGCTGATCAATTAATAAACAGCGGTTGGGCTTACTATGCTTTTGATTCTGCTGAAGCATTAGACGCAGCAAGAAAAGAACAGGAAGAACAAGGTAAAACCTTTATTTACAATCATACCAACAGAGAAATATTAGATACTTCTCTGGTAATTTCTGCTGAAGAAACTACCAAAAGAATCGCTAATGGTGCTGCCTATGTGATCCGTTTTAAAACTCCGGTGGGTGAAACCTTGCATTTGCAAGATATCATTCGTGGTGATGTAAAATTTGAAACCAGCTTACTGGATGATAAAGTATTGTTTAAAAGTGACGGAATGCCAACGTACCATTTAGCTAATATTGTGGATGATCATTTAATGGAAACATCCCATGTTATTCGTGGTGAAGAATGGTTGCCCTCCATGCCGTTACATGTTCTATTGTACAGAGCTTTTGGTTGGGATGCGCCTGAATTTGCACACTTACCATTAATATTAAAACCTGTTGGAAATGGAAAATTATCCAAACGTGACGGAGATAAATTAGGCTTTCCTGTATTCCCATTAGAATGGAAAACAGAAGAAGGAATTTCATCAGGTTACAGAGAAAAAGGATTTTTCCCAGAAGCAGTTGTTAACTTCTTAGCCTTATTGGGTTGGAATGATGGAACAGACAAAGAAATATATACTTTAGAAGAATTAGTAGAAGCTTTCGATTTGAACAGAGTTCATAAAGCAGGTGCTAAATTTGATCCAGAAAAAAATAAATGGTTCAATCACCAATATCTAATTAAACAAAAAGACGAAGATTTGGCAAAAGCCTTCTCTCCTATTGTTGCTGAAAGAGGTGTTTCTACTTCTGAAAATCAATTAACAACAATCGTTAGTCTAATAAAAGAACGAGCTAATTTCGTTTCAGAATTTTGGGATTTAAGTGATTTCTTTTTTGTTGCTCCTACAGCATACGATGAAAAGGCAAGCAAAAACTGGAAAACAGAAACTCCAGCTTTAATGCAGGAATTGATTGCTATAGTAGAAGAAATAAATGATTTTACTTCTGTCAACATTGAAACCATCGTAAAAGACTGGATGACAGAAAACGAAATTGGAATGGGAAAAGTGATGCAACCTTTCCGCTTGAGTTTGGTTGGTACTTTAAAAGGCCCTCACCTATTTGATATCGTAGAACTCATTGGAAAAGAAGAAACAATCAAAAGGATTCAAAAGGCAATAGCCACATTATAGAAACAAAAAAGCCTCCGTTGTAACGGAGGCTTTTTTTATAAATATAGAATTATGTTTGCATTGAGTATTCCTGGGTTTCCTTTAAATTTAACCCCGGTCTGTTTAGTGTTAAGATTTTCAAGCATGTTATTGATTCCGTACTGATACGAAAGATTGATTCTAAAATGACGTACTCCCGCCGTAATACCAACAGTTGGATAAAAGTTGAATTTGGAAATATCAATGATATCTTTCGCTAATAAAGTGGTACCTGTAATAGTATTGTTTTCATCTTCAAAATCAATTTTAAATTTACCGTTTACCTGCACAATCGGTCCAAACTCTATACTCAAATGATTTTCGACCAGAACATAGCTCAACTGCAGTGATATCTGAGCTGAAGCCAGTTTATAATTGACATCCACATTTTGATTATTAAATTTCCTAGTAGCAACTGAAAAATTATTTTCGCTGAACTGCAACGCATACACTATATCCCAACTTTCATAAAAATTTCCTCTAACAGATAACCCAGCATTCCAACCGATATCTGGCGTTGTTTGAAAGTTATCCGTATTCAAAGTAAGCTGGTTTCCCCCAAAGGTCACCCCTATCCTATTTGAATCTCTATATCCATATTGTGCAAAAACGGCGGATACGGCAAAAAACAGTACTGATGTGAAATATATCTTTTTCATATTCTTAAATTAAACCTTAACAAACCTAAAGATTTTTTGTAATTTAACAGCTATTTTTAATCTTAATTATACATATTATGAACATTACTTTAATTATCCTTCTTGTTATTGGATTTTTTATTTTACTATCCTCGTTTTTTACGGTAAGGCAACAAACATCTGCTATCATCGAACGATTTGGTAGATTTCACAGCGTACGACAATCCGGACTTCAACTAAAAATTCCATTAATTGATAGGGTTGCCGGAAAAGTAAATCTTAAAATCCAACAATTGGATGTAATAATCGAAACCAAAACGAAAGATAACGTGTTTGTAAAACTAAAAGTTTCCGTGCAATTTATGGTTATCAAAGAAACGGTTTATGATGCCTTTTACAAATTAGAATATGCACATGACCAAATTACTTCTTATGTATTTGATGTCGTTCGTGCCGAGGTCCCTAAATTAAAACTAGATGACGTTTTTGAAAGAAAAGATGACATCGCAATTGCGGTAAAGCGTGAATTAAATGAAGCAATGACTACTTATGGTTACACGATTATAAATACATTAGTAACTGATATCGATCCGGATATTCAAGTGAAAAATGCAATGAATAGAATTAATGCTGCTGATAGAGAGAAAACCGTGGCGGAATTTGAAGCGGAAGCATCAAGAATCAGGATTGTGGCAAAAGCAAAAGCAGAGGCTGAAAGTAAACGTCTACAAGGACAAGGAATTGCAGATCAGAGAAGAGAAATTGCTAGAGGGTTAGTGGAAAGCGTGGATGTGCTAAATAGAGTTGGTATTAACTCTCAGGAGGCTTCTGCGTTAATTGTGGTTACGCAACATTACGACACTTTACAAGCTATTGGTGCCGAAACCAACTCCAATTTGATTTTATTGCCTAATTCACCACAAGCGGGCAGTGAAATGTTGAACAATATGGTTGCCAGTTTCACCGCAAGTAACATGGTGGGCGAATCTATGAAAAAAGGAAACAGAAAAGCTAAAATAAAATCGGGTACTGTTCTCCCCGTAGCTGATGAAGAAGATAGAGAGGACGATATTGCTGAAACCGAGTAATAATCTCTATCGTTCCTATAAAAAAGAGGTCTATCGACCTCTTTTTTTGTTTATGAACCAATTGATTGCAAATGGAACTACAACATTTAATATGTTACCAAAGGACCCACTGAAGACTGTTTTGAAAGAACCCAAGAGACTATTTAGCAAATGATTTGGTGTTAGACTCTCTCTTGTTCTGTAATAGCCTAACACAACCTTTTGATAGCTAATTTCTTTTTCAATCTTTAAAATGTCCAGTTCCCTGTCGATTTGAGCGTACGATGAATATTTTTTAATTGCCATAGTTTAGTCGTTAAAAAATATTTCTGAAAATTTCTCTAATAAAGGCCCTTCCACTATCTTATCTCTTACCAAAAACAAAAGTCCCGTAGCAAAAAGATAGGTTCCTCCAACAATTAGAAACCCTAAGGAATAACTGCCTAAATGATCTCCAATAGCATATGCAAGCGCAAAAGAACAGAACAACAAAACCATACTAAAACTTAAAAGTATCAATGTAAACTTTAAAATCATAGTAGCCGATTTCATAGCTAATTTGAAAGTTCGCAATTTATAATAAGCAAGATTGTTTTCGATATAGGCTTCCGCCTGATCTTTGATATCCCCTACGTTCTCTTTAATTTCTTCAAATGCCATATAGACCTTAATTTAATTATAGTAATTTACGGACTTTACTTTTTAAACTTTCCGTTCTGCTCTTTTAAATCAGCTAATTTTATTTCTAGAAATGAAATCACCTCTTCTGTCTTATCGCTCATGTTAGAAAGTAAATCTTCATAGCTTGAGTCAAGATCGAACTTGGCACTTTTTAATTTGGTTTTCATTTCCTCTGAAAGCCCTTGATATTTATAATCTAGATCAGCTTTCGCTTCTTTGTAACCATCCTTGATTTTTGCTCTGGTTTTATCTCCTTTGGCAGGAGCAAATAAAACTCCAAGTCCAGCTCCTATGGCTACACCGCCTATTAGTGCAATCAACGTGTTCCCCGCATTATTCGACATATTATATGTTTTTAATTAATAATACCTAAAAATACACTATTTATTAACAGCATCATGTTAACAAGCCGTTAAAGTATTTCCGGTAAAAAGAATACTTAATATAAAGGATTTTCTGAGTATAAATATCAACCGAGTACCATTTTATACACCCAAACTAAAAAAGCGGTTTAAAACGTCTTAATAAAGGCCGTTTTTAATTACTTTTACTTATAGATATGTAAAGTTAAATAGAAATCTACAATAATAGTACAAACGCCTGCTCCAGGCATTTTTACTATTGTTACCATCTAATATACAAAGAAGGTACTTACAAATTTAGACCGTTTAATAAATCCAACACTTTTTCATTCTTATCCGTGTTTTTTAATTCAGAAAGTAGCTTTTTATATTCATCAAAATTATCAGCGTCTACTTTCACATTTTCGATGACTAAAATTCTAACGGCAGCCAATTGACTTTTTAATGACATAGAATATAATTTTGTCAAGACGTCCTTTTCAATATCATTGGCTTGTACTTTATCAGAATACTTTAAAATTAAGTTAGCAAACAATAAAGCATTGTTATCATTTTTGACATTTTTGACAACCGTCTGATTAATAAGACTAAAATTATCAATACTTTGTATGTTAGCAACAATGTTTTCCAACATTAAATTTGCATTGGCAGCCTCTTTTTCTTTAACATACTTATTGATTTCTTTCTGGGTGTTCATCAATAAATTACCTTCTTTCTTCCCTTTTTCTTCCCAAGCATCTTTGAGCC
Organism: Flavobacterium sp. ACAM 123; assembly: GCF_000264055.1. Classification (GTDB taxonomy): domain Bacteria; phylum Bacteroidota; class Bacteroidia; order Flavobacteriales; family Flavobacteriaceae; genus Flavobacterium. Next base: position 28,690 of record NZ_AJXL01000035.1, read on the forward strand.
CAACGGTCTTATTGAAAACTAATTTTCCTTCCCTACTGTCTTTATCAGTATTGAAATAACCCAAGCGTTGAAATTGGAATTTATCTCCTGGTACACTAGAAGCCAAACTTGGTTCCACAAAGCCGTTCACAATTTCAAGCGAATTATCATTTTTGAATTCCAAAAAGTTTTTTTCCTTATGGCTATCCGGTGCTTCATCGATAAACAAACGATCGTACAAACGGACTTCCGCTTCAATAGCATGTTTTATAGAAACCCAATGCAAAGTCCCCGCTACTTTTCGCTGTGAAGCTTCACTCCCACTGCCGCTTCGGCTGTCTTCATCATAAGTAACATGGATTTCGGTAATAATCCCTTCACTGTCTTTTACAACCGCTTCCCCTTTTATAATGTAGGCGCTTTTAAGTCGTACTTCATTACCAATACTTAATCTAAAAAATTTAGCTGGTGCCACTTCGAGGAAATCTTCTCTTTCTATGTATAACTCGCGGGAAAAAGGCAGTTTTCTAAAGCCTGCCGTCTCATCTTCCTGATTGTTTTCTGCATCTAATGATTCTTCTTTATCTTCAGGATAATTAATAATCACCAATTTTATAGGGTCTAAAACTACCATTACCCTTGGCGCTTTTTTATTTAGATCTTCACGAAGGCAAAATTCTAAAAGCGACACGTCAATCACATTTTCCCGTTTTGCAACACCTATGATATCACAAAATTTACGGATAGAAACAGCCGTATATCCTCTTCTTCTTAATCCAGAAATAGTAGGCATTCTCGGATCATCCCATCCATTAACACTATTTTCCTGAACTAATTGCAGTAACTTTCGTTTGCTCATTACGGTGTAGTTCAGGTTCAAACGCGCAAATTCATATTGATGCGGCCTTACCTTAGCTTCATCATAGATTTGGTCCAAAAACCAATTGTATAACTCCCGATGCATCACGAATTCCAGCGTACAAATAGAATGCGAAATTTCCTCTATATAGTCGCTTTCGCCATGAGCGAAATCATACATCGGATAAATCTTCCAGTCGTTTCCCGTTCTATGATGATGACGGTGTAAAACACGATACATTAACGGATCCCGCATCAGCATGTTTGCAGATGACATATCTATTTTAGCTCTTAAAACATGACTCCCTTCTTTGTAGTCCCCATTTTTCATCCCTTCAAACAAAATCAAATTTTCAGCAACAGATCGATTTCTATAAGGACCATTTACTCCCGGCTGCGTAGGTGTTCCTTTTTGAATTGCCATATACTCAGAAGACTGACTGTCTACGTAAGCGGTATTGTTTTTAATCATTGTAACAGCCCAATCATACAATTGTTGAAAATAATCAGAAGAATACCGTTCTTCAGTCCAATTAAAACCCAACCATTCTAAATCTTCTTTTATAGCATCAACATATTCCTGCTCTTCTTTAGCGGGATTCGTATCGTCAAAACGCAGATTAACCGGGGCATTGTATTTTAATCCCAAGCCAAAATTAAGGCATATCGATTTAGCGTGACCAATATGCAAATAACCATTAGGTTCTGGGGGAAATCGAAAACGAAGTTTATCCTTTGGGAAACCATTCGCTAAATTTTCTTCTATAATCTGCTCTATAAAATGAAGTGATTTTTCTTCTGTAGACATAATGTTGTATTAAAAAAGCAAAGTTATCAAAATTGTTGGTTAAATAGCGATTGCGGGATTTGGTTATTTGTTTTTAAGCAGATAAAATTTAAATATTTTGTACTTTTATAAAATAAATAATTAGCTAATTAAAGACAAAACTCAAAATGGGGACTATTAAATTAAAAAATATACAGACTTACTCCTATCACGGTTGCCTGATCGAAGAAGGAAAAATTGGTTCCGACTATACGATAGACCTCGAAATAAAGACCGACTTAAGAAAATCATGCCTTTCAGATGATTTGAAAGATACCGTAGATTATGTACTATTGAACCAAATTGTGGTAGAAGAAATGGAAATTCGCTCCCACTTATTGGAACATGTGGCACAACGGATAATTACACGAGTATTTGGTGAAATACCGGAGGTATCAAGAATACTTTTGGCGGTCTCAAAATTAAACCCTCCTATTGGTGGTGATGTTGAAGCGGTTACTGTTGAATTAGAGGAATACAGAAGTTAAACCGTTTTCAATTAACTAAAATGTAAAAGCATTTTGACGGCAAAAAACCATAATTTTTTAAAACTTTCGAGCTTTAAACTTTTAAACTCTAAACTTTTTAAGTACTTTTGCCATCCATTCAACATATGGCGTCGTGGCCGAGTGGCTAGGCTGGGCTCTGCAAAAGCTCCTACTGCGGTTCGAATCCGCACGATGCCTCTAAAACCTTCAAGGAAACTTGGAGGTTTTTTTATGCAGTACACTCCCAAAATTGTCATTTCGACGAAGGAAAAAACACCACCAAAATAGTTTTATACAATTACTCTAACTTTATAATAACACACAGTTTACATCCATAAACTTCACCGCTACGTTTGTCCTACTGAACGCGTCTCTATCTATGGGAGTAGCAATACTGAGATGATTTCAGCATGACAAAAAGTAGGAATGATTTTGACTACAAGACATAAAAAAACCGCTCAAATAGAGCGGTTTAAATATAAAAAATTTAATGTTCTTTCTCTATATTTTCAAATGCATTTTTAACCATTTCTTTTTCTTTTGGGAACCACCCTTGCGTTATTAGCACCATTCCGAAGACCATCAAAACAATACTAATTCCTTTTTTGTATTTTAAAGATATTAGGTAGGGGTCTATTTTGTTTTTTAACTGTTTTGCTAAAAGTATTTTTACACAATCAGTCAACAAATAAGTGATAATTACCGCACTAAAAAAAGTAACCATTCTCGAGGTTTGCATATCCAATTTAGGACCTATAGAAATAATGATTGCCAACCAAAAACCGAGAACTCCAATATTAATGATATTTAAGAAAAAACCTTTGATAAAAAGACTGAGATAATTTTTTCTTATAATCTCTTTATCAATTTCTTTTGTGTCAACCTTCTTTTCTTTTCTCAAACTGATAAAAGAAATTATACCATATGCCAGCATTAATATGCCTCCAAAAATAAATAAAGCGGGTTTATCTTTTAAAGATTGAATTAACCTGTAACTCCCGAGGTATGCAATACCAATAAATACGATATCGCCTAAAATAACACCTAAATCAAAAACTATTGCGGCCCTAAATCCTTTTAATATACTCGTTTCAAGTAAAATAAAAAATACCGGACCAATCATAAAACTTAAGAAAATTCCCCAAGGAATTCCGGATAAAATATCGTTTACCATTAAAATTTATAACTATAAATTATTATTTTTCTATGATGCTTCCGCCAAACAATGTTTCTTTATTGATCTGTTTTGGACTTCCATATATGTAAATAGAGCCTCCTGCCCTAACTTTTGCATCCACAAGTGCTGTAGCATGTATTTCAGCATTTCCTCCTGCAGAAACGTTTATAGTAGTTTGTGAAGTATGTAATTCCTTTGATTTTAAAATTCCACCGGTCATAAGCGTTACATCCTGATTTAACGCCTTACCAGACAACTCGATTATTCCTCCGGTTACCGCTTTCACATTTACTTTTTCAACATCTAAATCTACTTTGATCTCTGCTCCTTCCCGAGCGTTTAAATCCATAATGGTTTGTTTAAAATTAGCCTCGCTTGAAACATAAGAACCTTCACTGGCTGCAATGGCATCTATATTTTTAAAAAACAATTTTATAGAAATATCTTCCCCTGACAATAATTTAGGAAAAGGCATTCTTATTTTTAATTCCCCATTGCTATTTACAATTTCCACTTCAGCTTGCCTGTTTCCACTAATAAACATTTTGTTTTCGGTAGATTCAATCAAGGTTACGGTAAGTCTATCATATACTTTAACAGTATTAAAGTCTCCTAAATCTTTGGTTACCTGTGCAAATGTTGCTTGAACAACAAACACAAATAATACTAGCGCTATTTTCTTCATACTTTTTTTATTTTACTGGTTCTTCAACGAGTCTTAAAAAATTAAAATCTAATTGTTTTTTAACCAGATCAGCATTTTTAACTTTAACGTAAATTTCATCACCTAACTGAAGGAGCTTTTTAGTACTTTGACCTACAAGTGCATATTGTTTTTCATCGAAAACATAATAATCATCTTTAATGTCTCGGGCCCTGCACATACCTTCACATTTATTTTCTACTATTTCAACAAAAATACCAAATTCAGTTACACCAGATATGACTCCTAAAAACTCTTGGTCCATATGGTCTAACATATATTTTACTTGCATATATTTTATAGAATCCCGTTCCGCTTTTGTAGCCAAACCTTCCATTTGTGAACAATGAAGAGATTTTGATTCGTATAATTCTAAATCAACAGATTTTCCACCGTCTAAATAATGCTGTAATAATCGATGAACCATAACATCTGGATAACGTCGAATCGGTGAAGTAAAATGACTGTAATAATCAAATGCCAAACCATAATGTCCAATATTATCAGTTGAATATTTAGCTTTGCTCATCGAACGAATCGCTAAAGTATCAATAAGATTTTGCTCTTTTTTTCCATTAACTTCTTTCATAAGATCATTCAAAACATGTGCTACTGAACCTGATCCAAAATCAACTTCGTAACCAAATTTTTTGATTAATTCTTGCATCGCTAAAAGCTTATCTTCATTAGGTTCGTCGTGAATTCTGTAGACGAACGTCTTTTTTTGTCTTCCAATAAATTCTGATACTTTTTTGTTTGCCAACAGCATGAATTCTTCAATCAAATGATTAGAATCCTTCGAAGTTTTAAAATAAACACCTTCTGGATTTCCTGTTTCGCTAAGATTAAATTTAACTTCGACTTTATCAAAAGTAATTGCTCCTTTATTCAATCTATCTTCACGCAGAATTTTAGCTAATTCATCTAATTTTAAAGTAGCAAAAACAATTTCGTTTGAGACCTCATACTCACTATCAGTTATTGATGTTTCTAGAGGAATGATTCCATCTTTGTTTTCAATGATATGCTGTGCCTCTTCATAGGAAAAACGTTGGTTAGAATTGATCACTGTTCTTCCGAACCAACTCTTCTTTATATTTGCATTTTTGTCCAGTTCAAAAATAGCGGAAAACGTATATTTTTCTTCATTTGGACGCAAGGAACAAGCAAAATTTGATAATACTTCCGGCAACATCGGTACGACCCTATCGACTAAATACACAGAAGTAGCTCTATTGTATGCTTCATCATCTAAAATCGTACCTTCTTGTAAATAGTGTGAAACATCAGCAATATGAATTCCAATTTCGTAATTTCCATTGTCTAAAATTTCAAAAGAAAGCGCATCATCAAAATCTTTTGCGTCTTTTGGATCGATTGTAAAAGTCAACGTATCGCGCATATCACGACGATTCGCGATTTCACTTTCCTGTATGGAAGTATCAATTTTTTGAGCAAAGGCTTCTACTTCAATCGGAAATTCTGCCGGTAAACCATACTCAGCTAAAATAGCATTAATCTCAGTATCATGCTCTCCAGGCTTTCCTAACACCTTAATTACTCTACCAAAAGGACTATCTGCTCTTGTAGGCCAATCTTCAATGTGCACCACAACTACATCTCCTTGCTCTGCATCTCCTATTTTATCCTTTGGAATAAAAATATCTGTATACATTTTTGGATTAGCGGTTGAAACAAAAGAAAAATTATTTTGAATATCAATTACCCCTACAAAATCAGTTTTATGCCTTTCGATTACTTCAATGACTTCACCTTCAGGTCTTTTCCCTTTTCTACGGTTATAAACATATACTTTTACAATGTCTTTATCTAAAGCATGGTTTAGATTATTTGTAGGAATAAAAACATCCTCTTCTAACTCTGGACAAACAAAATAGGCTGTTTTTCTACCTGTCATGTCAATCTTACCTTCGTAATACTCTTTGCTTTCTGCTTTTATTAAATACTTACCAGGCTCAGATTCTATAATTTTATTTTGGCCTGCTAATATCTTTAGATCTTTTATAATTTGGTTTCTGCTTTGCGTATCGTCCAGCTCAAGCTTTGATCCTATTTGCTTGTAGTTGAATGCTTTATTAGCACTTTGCGATAATATCTTTATAATTTGCTCGGAGAAATCTTTATCTTTCTTAACCGGCTTTCTTACTTTTTTACTCATAAATCTGTTCTTAAAAGTCGAAAATTACAAAATAGTTAACAGTTATAAGAAAATAGCAGGTAGTTTTAAATAAAATATAACTTTAAAGAATAGTTGTATCTTTATTAAAACAAGAAAAATGGAAGCATTTATAACCATAGCTATTTTTGATTATATCCATGAAATAGAAATTCTAAAACATCGATTAGATCAGGAAGGTTTACAGTATTATTTTCAGAATGAATTAATGTCCTCTATTGTTCCAATGTATTCAACTGCACTTGGAGGAATCAAACTTAAAATTCATCCAAATGATTTTGCAAGTGTAAAAGCAATTTTACAGGAAATGCGGTACGATAACAATTTAAAAATTGTTTGACTTTCTTTTAAAGTTGTCAACATATATATAATACAACAAAAAGAAAAATTAATTTAAATTATTTATTAATGGGTATTATAGGGTGTTAACAATGGCAATAAATATTTTAAAAAAAGCATTAGAATCAAGTTCTGTCTTTTTATTGGGACTTGTTAACAATGTTATGGTTGCTTAAAGAGTTAGTTTTAAAGAGTTTTTATATG
>NZ_AJXL01000036.1 GCF_000264055.1 Flavobacterium sp. ACAM 123
AAAAAAAAATATAAATTTAGAATCCGTAAACCATTGCTAAAACAAATTGAGATGCAGATTTTGTTGGCTTACCTGTTGATTTTTCGAATATTTCATCTGAGCCATTATCCAATCTAAACTCAGGAATAATAGTCAATCCTCCCGCTTTTACATTAGCTGAAAATGTTAAGGCTGTCACTGAATTATCCCCAGAACCCTCTTTAAATTTAAAATACTCCCCACGCAAACCCAAACTAAATTTATCACTTACATCCACTGCGGGATATAAAGCTAAACCTGTGTAACCTACTTCACCTTCATTTGAAAAATCAGCAGCGTTTAAACCTAATTTAAATTTTTCAGAAAGCTGGAATGAAGCCGTTAAATCAACTATAGTTCCACTAACAGAACCATCCATAAAATTAAGATACGCGTTAACACCTTCTGCAGGGGCAAATGATAATTGAGCTCCAAATGCATTTAAACCTTTAACCGGATCTGCTTTATAAGAATTCCAAGAGTCATTGAAAGCACCAACCATAATACCTACTTTATCAGAAATTGTATAATTTGCTTTAACTCCGGCATTTTGAAAAGGTCCGTTAGTAAACAAATAGGACGTCGAATAGTGAAAGTTAGCTAAGGGAGAAATCACTTCGTATCCTATAAACGTACCCATGTAACCCGCTGTGAAACTTAATTTATCCGTAGCAGCATAAGTTGCATACAAGTTTTGAATATGGAAAGAATTTCCATCAGTTCCGTCACCATTGGGGATAGATTGAAACTGACCTCTTGGACCAAAAGCAATCTCACCTACGAAAGAAGCTTTACCGGTCGTCTTTTTAAGAGCAATGTCTAGCATTCCTAAAGAAACTGAATTTTGATCAGTTGCAAAACTAGTCCCTATGTTTTCTTTCTTAGCAAAATCATATTTATAATACACATCTGCAGAACCTGAAATTTCTAATGGAGTATTCTGTGCAAATGTTATGCTCCCGGTCAAAGTTAAAGCTAAAATTAAAATTTACTTTTTTCATCATCATTTTGTTTTGGTTATTTATTATTTTGGTTGTTTGAAGCTTATTTTATACGTGATTTCAACTTTTTATTAGAACGAATTTATCAACTTTTGCTCTACTTAAATCAATAAATAATGACTTTTTAATTTGTTTTGGAAAGAATTATCGATTACAAAAAATCACTTCAAAAAACAAGAAATTCCTATTTTTAACAATGTAAAAATATTATATCCATAATTCATTTTTTAAAATAAACCCTATAATTTATAGTATGTACTAACCTTAAATCACTTTTAAACACCAAAAAATACCTTAAAAAATACCAAAAAATAAATTAACCCTAATTAAAATAGGGTTGTTAGTATATATTTAAAAAATATAATTTTGAAATAAGCTTAGTTTCAGAAAGAAAATAGAGATAAAACACCTTCAAAAATTCAAGCTTCGGCCCGAACTGGAAGGAAAAACGAAGCACAGTGCGGTTCAAAAAATCACTCTGTATTTTTAAAAAAAAATAAAAAGACGACCGACCTGACCAGCGTAGCAAGCGCTTTTATAATTGTGTACTATGACTTAAGAAAGCTACTTTAAATAGATTCTTAGGTCTAATTCCCAAACAGATGAAGAATTAATAGTTAACCATAATCGTAGACTGTTTCACACTAAATGGCCTTTTTTAAATTTTAGCATTCTCTGACTTCTTATACCAAAACGACTTGGACTAAAACAAAAATTCGTTTGGTATTATATGAAAAGGCTGCAATTAAAGCCATGACTAAACCCCGGTACTTTTGACCCCATAAACACCAGTAGGATAATTAACCCAATAAAAAAAATAGGATACAAAAAAAGCGACTATGAATAGAATTGACTCTATTCAACGATCGCTTAATCTTATACATTTTAATATTGTATCTGTACTTTTTCCAAATCTGTTGAAAATAGTTCGAATCGAACCAAAACTCAATTTTACATTATTTATGTTTATAAATTAAAAATATTGTAAACAATAATTCTATTTCCGTAATTAATATACAGTTGCTTTCTGTTATCCTGCTGTTTCCTGGTTATGATGGAAAGAGTACAATCATCGCCATTATTATCCTTGCAGGTAAAGGAATAGACAATATCTGTATCATTTTCCTCAGTTGCCTCATACTCTATAATTTCAAACAATTGAATAATTTGGGAATAAATAACAACTCTACTTTTATCGGTATCTAACGACACTAACACATTTACTAAATTTAAGTCAGACCATTTTCCCCATTTTCCTCTTTCGTTTTTCTCCAAAACACTTACCCCTGAAGTTTTGAATTTATAAATCTGACCGTAACCCTGTTGTAAACCAACTCCTAAGAACAGCAACACTACATATAATTTAACTTTTGTCATTAGTTCAATAATTAAAAATCAAGAGCTACTATTTCTTTTCTTGCCTTATTATATTCTGCCATCATTTCTAAAACAATTCCTTCTGCCGATTTCACTTCATGTATCAGTCCGGCAATTTGACCAATCTCCAACTCACCCTCAACTAAATCGCCTTCAAACATCCCTCGTTTTGCCCTTGCCCTACCTAATAACGTCACTAACTCCTCCTTTGTTGGACATTTTTCATATAAACTTTGAATGTCCTGAAAGAACTTGTTTTTTATTAACCGGACGGGAGCCAACTCTTTTAATGTCAATTGCGTACCTCCTTCTTTGGTTTCTAGTATCGTTTTCTTAAAATTATCATGTGCTGATGATTCCATCGATGCCGCAAACCTACTGCCTACCTGAACACCATCTGCTCCCAATACCATCGCAGAAAGCATACCCCGCCCGTTTGCAATTCCTCCTGCAGCAATAACAGGAATTTTTATTTGTTCGTTTACCATCGGAATTAGCGTAAAAGTAGTAGTTTCATCTCTTCCGTTATGACCACCAGCTTCAAAACCTTCTGCGACTATAGCGTCAACGCCCGCGCTTTGCGCTTTTAATGCAAATAAAGTACTGCTAACTACATGCACTACCGTAATTCCATTTTCTTTTAAATAGGGTGTCCATGTTTTTGGATTGCCTGCCGAGGTAAAAACGATTTTCACTTCTTCTTCAACAATAATTTTCATGATTTCTTCAATGTTAGGATACAACATAGGAACATTAACTCCAAAAGGTTTAGAAGTTGCTTTTTTACATTTCTGAATATGTTCGCGCAATACATCCGGATACATAGATCCCGCTCCGATTAATCCTAATCCTCCTGCATTACTAACTGCACTTGCAAGTTTATGTCCACTTACCCAAATCATTCCTGCCTGGATAATAGGATATTTTATATTAAAAAGTTTTGTAATTTCATTCATTTAGTAGGTTGAATATTATTGTTTTATAATTTTTCCGGTTTTCGAAAAAGTATCCGATTCAATTTTATAAATGTAAATTCCATTGTTTAATGATTTTAATGAAAAAGTATCTACTGGACTACTCACTTCTCGTTCTAAAACTTTTTGTCCTAAAATGGTATAAAAAACAACCGTTCCTTTATTAAAGCTTTCGGGAAACCGAACCGAAATATAATCGGATGTTGGATTAGGATAAATCATAAAATAATTCTTAGCAAGATCTTTTACAGAAAGAGTTAAAGCTACGCTAAAATTAGGAATACCATAACCATATTGAGCTGTGGGTGCAGTAAACCTATTCGCAGATTGAATGATTAATGCTTTAATTTCTTTATTCGTTTTTGTGGGAAATGCTTGCCAAAAAGAAGCAACCATACCAGCCATGACAGGCCCAGAAAAAGACGTTCCATTTGCCGTTACGACATCACCAAACTGATTCGATAAAACAGTGGACACACCTTGTGCCATTAAATCCGGTTTTATCCTCTGGTCATAGCTCGGACCAATAGAACTAAAAGAAGCTCTTGTTTCTCCTGAATTGACAGCTCCAATTGCTAGTATAGACACAGCATCAGCCGGTGCTCCAATATGAGGATTCAAAGTACCTCCTTCATTACCTGCAGATGCGACAACAATCATTCCTCTGCTAAAAGCAATTTCAGCTCCTCTGGAGATAAAAGCAGTAATTCCATTCATATCATTATAAGTATGATTGTAAGCAGCATTGTCGAATTCGAAGTATCCCAAAGATGTATTAATGATATCTACACCTAAACTATCCGCTTTTTCAGCCGCCTCAACCCACAGTGATTCCTCTACTGGATTCTCACTTCTGACATCCTCGGTGATAAACAAGTAATAGGATGCGTCTGGAGCAGTTCCCACCAATTTTCCTACCGTGTAACCTCCCATAGTGGACAGGACGCTCGTTCCGTGAGAATCAGAAGTATATATATCTGATTTTCGCAACACAAAATCATAACCTCCTAGAATTCGATCATTCTCTCTCAGTCTTTGAAAAGGCTGTGTTGTATTTACTCCTAAAAACCCTGCATCCATTACAGCTATTACCTTGTCAACTCCAGTGTAATTCTGCTGGTGCAATACATCACCATGAAGCATCTTAATTTGATTTTCAGAGTTGCCGTAAGAATAATTTATTTTTGTCTTTCTAGTCTTCCCTTGTTCTTTTTGCTTAAATACCTTCGCGGTTTTACCCGCTTGATTCAATGTTTTGTTAGCAAAATCCACTTTATCCACAAAAGTGAATCCTTTTAACGAATTTATCACTGCTTGAGTCCCTCGAATATGGATTGCATTCATCCATTTTGATTTTGCCATAACAGTAATCCCCATAATGGATTTTACTTCACTTATATAAGAAGGAGTAATGGGAACGTCTTTAAAATCAATTGCAATATTTTGATTTATTCTTCTTTCTAAAGCTCTTTGAGAAAGCATCAGTAAAGGTGATTCATAATACGACTGCTGATTCGATTTAGCATTGAAATAAACCCAAGCATCTTCCTGAGAAAAAGCTACTGCACTAAGAGATAACAATAAGAACAAAAAGATATTTTTCATAATCGACTTTTACATAAGACAAAACAATACATTCAACTATTTACTCATATAACAAAATACATGAATTAGGTGAAAATTTGTTTTATCATTTATTTTACAAATGAAGTACTAATCTAAGAAATAACTCCCGAACCAACTAATTCATCTTTTATATACCAGGCAACAAACTGCCCTTCCGTGATAGCTGATTGCGATTCCTGGAAAGACACATACATTCCGTTTTCAACTTGATGTAAAGTGGCTGCTTGCAACGGTTGTCTGTAGCGTATTCTTGCCATAACTTCCATTTGTTCGCCGTTAGCCAAAGTCATATCCGCACGAACCCAGTGTACTTCAGATTTTTCTATAAATAGGCCCTTTCTCAACAAACCCGGATGTTGACTGCTTAAACCGGTATAAATTGTATTAGTAGCTACATTAGTAGCAATAATAAACAACGGATCTTTATTTCCTCCCACGTTCAGTCCTTTACGTTGACCAATCGTGAAATAATGGGCGCCTTGATGCTTCCCTACCACTTTTCCCATATCTGGTGTATAGGCAACTTTTTTCGACGCTACTGATAATAATTCTTCGGTAGACAATCCCTCTCGCTCTTCTACGGTGTATATAGAATCGTTTTTATCAATTTGGATAATCTCCCCTCCTTTTGGCTGTAATTTCTGTTGCAAAAATTCAGGTAAACGAACTTTCCCTATAAAACATAAACCCTGAGAATCTTTCTTTTCGGCAGTTACTAATTCCATTTGTGCTGCAATTTCACGTACTTCAGGCTTAGTTAATTCACCTATAGGAAATAAAGATTTAGATAATTGCTCTTGTGACAATTGACAAAGAAAATACGATTGATCTTTGTTATTGTCTGCACCGGCAAGTAATTGATACACCGTTTCGCCGTTGACTTCGATTTCACTTTTTTTACAATAGTGACCTGTAGCTACATAATCCGCTCCCAAGCTTAAAGCAATTTTCATGAAAACGTCAAATTTTATTTCACGATTACAAAGGACATCTGGATTGGGAGTACGTCCTTTTTCATATTCATTGAACATGTAATCAACTATTTTCTCCTTATACTCTTCGCTTAAATCAACCGTTTGAAACGGGATTCCTAATTTCTCAGCAACTAGCAATGCATCATTGCTGTCTTCCAGCCATGGGCAATCATTTGATATGGTAACAGAATCATCATGCCAATTTTTCATAAAAAGACCTATCACCTCATATCCCTGTTGTTGCAACAAATATGCGGCAACACTTGAATCCACCCCACCAGAAAGTCCTACTACAACTCGCTTCATTTTATTCTCTTTATTAATTTTTACAAGACTGCAAAGTTACAATGTTTTTATCACAAGAACTGTTCATAGATACACTTAATTACCCTTTGAGTTTGCTGCATTTCCAGCAGTACTCATGTTAATTTCATTGACTGGTTTGCCACTTGTAAAAAACTGCCAAATCCCCGATTTCTTTCCGTTTAAAAAATCCCCTTTTGAAACGACGTTACCTTTAGGATCTTTAAAAGTAACTAGTCCGTTATATTCATTATTCTGATAATTCGATTCTTCCAATACAGTTCCGTTCTCAGAAAAACTTTTATAAACACCGTCTTTTACATTGTCCCTATAAGTGGTTTCTTCAGCAATTTTACCGCTGGGGTAATAAACAGACCGCATGCCTTCTAACTTCCCATTCTTGTAATTTTCGACAGTCATAACGGTTTTCGAAGCCTGATGATAATACTTCCATTGCCCGTCAAACAACTTATTGACTACCTTCCCCTCACTCACCTTATTTTTGGCTTGATCATAAAAAATAGTATAGGCTGAATTGTCTGTGGAATTAAACTCTCTGGTGGCTATTATCGATTTTGCTTTCGTATCATCATAAAAATTGAAAACTCCAACTTCTTTTCCATGTTCGAAAGTTCCCTCATATCTGGTTCTTTTGGAATCTTGGTAAAACCCTTTCCAAACTCCATTTTTTTTCCCTTTTTCATCAATCTTATTATAATCTGTCTGAGCGATTATGATATGACACGAGAACATTAAAAATAGAAGGGAACAAAATTTATAATCTTTCATTGTATTGTATAATTTAAGCCTATTATTATGAAGCAAAATTACCGCTTTTATCTGTAAACGATTTTACTATTTATTTTATTATTTCTCAATCCTTATTAAAGCCCCTAAATAACATTTGAATAAATCCAACTCTTCATCAAGCTGTTTTCATCCCACTACTTTTCATTTTTATAATCAAATGACATACGCACTAAAAAAGAAAACTTTGATGACGCTAGAAGAACTCCTACTAAAACAGCTTTAACATTTGTTTCATATTTGATAAATAAAAAAATTAACAACAAAACATATATAATTGATTTTAAGAGTACTAATAAGTCAATTACCCTAATCTATGAAAGATAAACATTTTAAAAAAAAATCATAAATTTATGTTTTGTTTATCATTTATAAATAAAAATTTAACAAAAATTTTAAAAATAATGCCTAATTTAGAAAAAACAAATTAAACATAAAAATCATGAAAACATTATTGAAAACGAAAATTTTTACTTTGCTTGTCATTTTATTTATCTTTGCAACCTCCTGTAGTGATGATGACAATAACACTACTGCTCCTCCTGTAGACAATACAATCACAGGAATCGCATTAAAAACAGCTGACTTGAGTATTTTGGTTCAAGCATTGACAAAAGCCGAGCTGGCAGTTACTTTACAAGGAAGCGGACCGTTTACTGTATTCGCACCGACCAATGCAGCATTTACAGCTTTCCTTTCATCAGCCGGATACGCCTCCGTAAATGATGTTCCAAAAGCTGCTTTAACGCAAATTTTACTGAACCACGTTGTTAGCGGTTCTGTAAAATCCACAGATTTAACAACTACTTATATCAAAACTTTGGCCAAAGGAAGCGCTTCGACCGCAAACCCCTTAAGTATGTTTGTAAACACAGCTGGGGGTAAGGTAATGCTTAATGGTGTTGCAACAGTTACAAATGCTGACATCATGGCTTCTAATGGTGTTATACATCTTGTCGATAACGTTATAGGTTTGCCAACTATTGTAACTCATGCTACTGCCAATCCTAATTTTACTTCCTTAGTTGGGGCTTTAACGGGAGCAGGTCAACCTGATTTCGTAACCATTTTATCAGGAACAGGGCCGTTTACAGTATTTGCTCCTACTAACGCTGCTTTTACAGCTTTAAATACGGAGTTAGCCCCTGGAGGAATAGCAAGCGTTTCTGCTGCAAATTTGACAAAAGTGCTACAGTACCATGTGGTATCAGGAAATATCCTAGCTGCAAGTTTAACAGAAGGGCAAGTTGTTGCTACGCTACAAACTCCTCAAACCTTTAAAGTCCTATTGGCAGGGGGAGCCAAAATTGAAGATGCAAGAGCCAGAAAAGCCACTATCATTGCAACTGACGTACAATGTTCTAATGGAGTCATTCATGTTCTAGACAAAGTGCTACTACCTACTTTTTAAAAAACGAATCTATTTAAAACAGAAAAGCTCCCAAATTGGGAGCTTTTTTTTTATGAAGCAGTACTACTATTTTGCTTTGATATTTTGCTTTTTTAAACTTAGGACCACTCCGTAACTTCTTAGATTTAAACTGCTGTACACCTGAATTATTAGGTTCTTTTAATATCCACTTGAATTTAAATATGCATCGTATCACTACAAATACTATAATTTTCACACAGAATTAAACGCTAAGATATAGCAAAGCAAATCGAATCCTACTAACGACACTACTATAAAACCAAAGGGAGTCAAGAAGCGATCTCTCAGATAATTCAACAAAAAAAGAAATATTTACTATGCTAAAATTACTCATCGATTAATAAAGTCTTAAAAATTAAAAACGCTACTAACAGATTTTTATATATTATTGCAATTGCTGCACCATGTTGTCCCTATGAAGCAATTCCTGTTCTTAAAAAATTACTATAGCTACTTTTTATATCAAATAAATTTATGTTTTAGTCTGAATCATTCAAGTCTAATACTGATAGACTACTTAGATTCTTGGAGATGACGTGATAATAAGTATTATGCAATTGAACTGTGCTGAATATACCATCGATATCAAAAAAAATCATAATTTACTAAAAATAAAAAACTCCCGAATTGGGAGTTTTTTGTATGAACTAGAATTTACTATTTCTTTTTATCTTTTGCTTTTTGAGCCTCGGCCTGTTCCATAACTTCCTGCAATTTACGTTGGAATTTACCTTGTTTCTTAGGCTCTTTTTTCTTATTCTCTTGAATTTGAGCATGAATCTTATCACTATCAATAATATAATTCTTGATAACAAGCATTATCCCTATTGTAATTGTGTTAGATACAAAATAATACAAACTCAATCCAGAAGCATAACTGTTAAAGAAAAACAACATCATTAATGGTGACACATAAATCATTATTTTCATTATTTTGGCCATATCGGGCATCCCTTCCTGTGTAGGAGCTGCCATTTGCTGATCTCCAGTTGTCATTTTCATATAAAAGAAAATAGCTATTGAAGCCAGAATAGGAAACAAACTAATGTGATTACCGTATAACGGAACGTGAAATGGTAACTCATAAATGGAGTCGAAAGAAGATAAATCATCTGCCCAAAGAAATCCTTTTTGCCTCAAACTTATTGCCGAAGGAAAGAATTGAAACAAAGCATAAAATATAGGTGCTTGCATCAATCCCGGTATACAACCTGCCATAGGATTCACACCCGCTTTATTATAAAGCTTCATTGTTTCCTGCTGCTTTTTCATTGGATCCTTACTGAATTTTTCTCCAAGCTCATTAATTTCAGGTCTCAAAACTTTCATTTTTGCCTGTGACAAAAATGATTTATAAGTAATAGGAGACATCGCTAATTTAATCAATACCGTAAACAATATAATGGCCCAACCATGTTGAATAAACGAAATTAAGAAGCCAAACATCGGTATAAACGCATGGCGGTTGATCCAACCAAAAATACCCCAACCCAGAGCAACGATGTCCTCTAGATTTTTTCCATAACCCTTTAATAAATCATAATCCGTAGGACCATAATACCAATTCATTTTCTGATCAATCTCCCCGTTTTTGAATGCTAAAGGAACAACGGCCTTAAACTGCTTGGTAAAAATCGTATCTGTTGCCTCATCCTTAACTAAGTTATTTGAAAACAGTTCCGCTTTTGCAAATGGCACGTCTGTCAATAAAATGGAAGCAAAAAAGTGTTGCTTATAAGCAACATAAGACACATCGTTAACTATATCTGCTTCGTCATTTCCTAAACCTAAATAATCACTTTTACCATCCTCATGCTCATAGTATAGTTCAGAATAACGATTTTCATAGCTCGTACTCTTTTCATTAGTGTACGTTTTCAAATTCCACTCCAGGTTTAATGGCTTAGATGTATTCAATACTTTACTCAATCCCTGTGATTGAATATCAAAGTCTAACATATAATCATTTGTCTTCAAAACATACTTATATTCTAAATACTCGTTTGCACCTGCTTTTAATCGCATGGTAAGCACTTGATCAGATCCTGATTTTGTTAGATTAGGTTCAAAAAATAAATCTTTTGTGTTTAAAGTACGGTTATCGCTTGTAAGCAATTGCACATTTAACATCGCATTGCTGTCTTTGATCAACTTTACTAATTCTCCTGATCCCTTTTTAAATCTTTGAAAGTTTTTTAATGTGGCTTCAACGATATACCCCCCTTTATTAGCAATTCTTATCTTAACTACTTTATTTTCAATCGTCGTAAAACCTTCTTTAGCTGACGGCAACGTAGCTGAATAAGCAAAATCTCCAAGTTTTTGTGTCAATTGCGCTAGTTGTGTAGAATCTCCGGTGGTAGCAACAGCAACTGTAGCTTCCGCAACCACTTTATCATTCAATTCTTTCGCTTTAGCTTCCTGCACTACCATTTCCTTTTGCGCTTTCTCAGCTGCAATTACTACTGGATCTGGTTGATTTTGATACATTATCCAAAGCAATATCCCAAAAATCAATACAAAGCCAATTATCGAATTCGGGTCAAATTTCTTCTGTTCCATTATACTAAAAATTATTTATGTTTCATTGTTTATCGTTTCCCGACAAACAAAAGTTAGATTTCATTATCTTTTTGATATACTGAAATTATTTCTTTTTTGCTTTTACAGCAGCGGCTACAAAATTCACAAAAATAGGATGTGGGTTTGCAACGGTACTTTTGTATTCTGGATGGTACTGTACACCTATGAAAAAAGGATGGTCTTCCAATTCCACAATTTCAACCAACCCGGTGTCTGGATTTACTCCTGACGCTTTCAGTCCTGCATTTTGCAACGCGTCAACATAAGCGCTATTGTACTCATAACGATGACGGTGACGCTCAGAAATTGTTAGTTGTCCGTATATTTTGTACGCTAATGAATCTGCCTTAATATCGCATTTCCAGGCTCCTAAACGCATAGTCCCTCCTTTATCAGTTATATTCTTTTGCTCTTCCATTAAACTTACAACCGGATGTTCCGTGTGCTCATTCATTTCGGTCGAATTGGCATCAGCATACCCTAAAACATTTCTGGAATATTCGATAACCGCCATTTGCATGCCTAAACAAATTCCGAAAAAAGGGACTTTATTTTCACGTGCATAACGAACTGCTGCTATCTTTCCTTCAATTCCTCTCTCCCCAAAACCGGGCGCCACAAGGATACCATCAAGACTTTTTAATTTATCTTCAACATTTAAAGCATCAAGATACTCCGAATGAATTGAAATTATATTTACTTTAGTCTCATTTGAAGCTCCTGCATGAATAAAAGCCTCCAAAATCGATTTATAACAATCCTGCATTTCTACATACTTCCCAATTAAACCGATCGTTATAGAGTGTTTTGGGTTTTTTATTCTTCGCAAAAAAGTATTCCAATTTTTCAAATCTGGAGCGGCTTTTTTAGGCAAGTCCAATTTCTTTAACGCGACAACATCGAGACCTTCTTCCAACATTAAATTAGGCACTTCATAGATAGTAGCTGCATCGATAGACTGAATTACTGCTTCTCTCTTTACGTTACAAAACAAGGCTAATTTATTGCGAATCTCATCTGAAATTTCATGCTCCGTTCTACAAACCAAAATGTCAGCTTTGATTCCGCTTTCCATTAAAGTTTTTACGGAATGCTGTGTTGGTTTCGTTTTTAATTCTCCTGCAGCAGCTAGATAGGGCACTAGCGTTAAATGAATCACAATAGCATTATGCTCCCCTAAATCCCAAACCATTTGGCGAACAGACTCGATATAAGGCAAGGATTCGATATCCCCTACTGTTCCTCCTATTTCAGTTATAACAATATCATAATCGCCTGAGTTCCCAAGCAACTGCATTCTATCTTTTATTTCATTGGTGATATGAGGTACGACTTGAACGGTTTTCCCTAAAAACTCTCCTCTTCGCTCTTTTTCAATAACCGAAAGATAAATTCTACCTGTAGTAACGTTATTTGCCTGAGAAGTAGGAACATTCAAGAAACGTTCGTAATGTCCTAAATCTAAATCAGTTTCAGCGCCATCATCCGTCACATAACATTCTCCATGCTCGTAGGGGTTTAAAGTACCCGGATCAACATTTAAGTAGGGGTCAAACTTTTGGATCGTCGTTCGATATCCTCGTGCTTGTAACAATTTTGCTAAAGATGCTGCGATTATACCTTTCCCTAAAGAAGAAGTCACACCGCCAGTAACAAAAATATATTTCGTTTGATTCATGCTGTTGTTGTTTGTATTGTAGTTGTGTCAAAAACTTGGCAAAAATACGATTATAAATCGGGAATATGCTAATTTGAAAATGAGATAATTTGGAAAATTGCCAATTGCTCAACACAACGCTATTCAAAAAAAACCTCGCTAATCTCTTAAATTAGTGAGGTTTAGGATATCTTATTTTGATATTCCTTATCAATTCTTCCAGTCCATTCAATTTTAACTCATATATAAGTTTTAATTGCTCACCTAATTCTCCCTTTGGGAACCCTTTGTTACTATACCATACTACATAATATTCTGGTAAATCGATTAAGAATTTCCCTTCGTACTTCCCAAAAGGCATTTTGGTATGGGCTAATTTTATAAGTTGTTGTTGATTTTTGTCCATTAAAAGAGAGATGATGAGATAGGTTTGAGGTCAGAGATTAGAAAGTGTAATAAAGGTTAGGAAATATTTTTAATTTTTCAAAGAAAAGAAGATCCCTTTGTTTTTTATTCTACCCTCCCATTTCTAACATAAAAACGCCTAATTTATTAGTAATTACAATGCTTTTTTTTTCAATTTTAATATTTCAACTTAAATAAACAGCCTAAGTCATGGCTATTTTCTCATTAGAGCATCCTAAATAATTTTACTTCTAAAGTATACCTGTATCGATAACAGTTTTAAACTTCTTAAACAAGTTCCCCTTGAAGCCATTAGTTTGCTTCTTTTATGATCAAATCCGTATCGTAATACATGATAAAAACGCCTTTGTTCGTGTAACCGCCGTCTTCTTTTTTATAGTATTCAAATTTATTTTCTACGTGTTTTGTTGCAGCTGAATTTACCGTTTCTTCAAAACTTTTATTTTGCACCAATCGCATCATCGTATCAAAAGTCATGTCAAAACCACGTGTAGCATAATCACTCGGGAAAATATTGTTTATTTTTCTATATTTTTTTTCAAAAATAGCTTCTTCCACAGAGACATAATCATTAGTAACCGAGGGATACATTAACTTTAATTTTATAAGATTCAAAAATTTAATTTCATCTGTATCTAACGTTTCATTCGGCTCTAAAATCACCAACTGAACTTGATATGTTGCCATAGAACTCAACATAGTTGCGATTGTAGTTTTTATCATCCAGGTGTTTCCTGTCTCCATGACCACATAGTTCATCCTGCCTTTTACCAACATACTTTTTAGACTTTCCGCTGATAAACTTCCGTTTTCCTTAAAAGCGACAAATGGAACCTCCTTTTGGTACTGTTTAATGTATTGCACAATAGACTCTTTTTTCTTGTCCACTACGGCTATAATATTACCCTTATTTTTTCGCATATAATCGAACATGGCATTTTTAATTACTTCATTTGTAGGGATAGTTTGGTATAAATTAGGGTACGGATTTCCAACATCTTTCGATAGTGGAGAAATAACTGGCACATTATTCGTGTTCAGTAATCGTGCTGCTGTCTCCGCATTACTTTGATAAAACGGACCAATTATGGCATTAGCATTTTCAAGGTTTTTATTTTGGATTATCGCAGCGACATCAGAACTGTTTTTAGTTTCACGGGAGTCATAAATTTCGACATCGATAGGAAAACCTAAAGTTCTGGCCGAATCAATCGCGATTAAAGCTCCAGCATAAAAATCTAAAGTCATATTTAAAAACTTATCTTTTTTCAAACGGGCAAAAGTGGAGTTTACAGTATCCCCTTCAATAGTAGCTATATTAAAAGGTAAAAGTAACGCCATTCTTTTACGAGATCCAAAAGCAATTTTTTTAGACAAAGACTTGTATTCTTTTTTATCCTCGATTGCAACCGGAATTTTAGAAGGGATTCTCAAAAGCATACCTATTTCAACTCCGTTTTTAAGCTCTGGATTGACTGCAACAAGCTCTTCTTGAGTCATGTTAAACATCTTTGACAAACTATATAACGTTTCTTTAGGCTTAACTTTATAAGAAATAGAATCAATCACAATCATAGCTCTTTTCAAGATCTCTATCTTATTTCCGTCATTTAATTCTGCTTTCACAGTCACTTTTTCTCCTACTTTTTCTGTTTTTGGAGCTGTACCTTTAATTATTAATCTGTATCCAATGGGCAAATTATTGATTACTTCAGGATTGCGTTTTTCCAATTCCTGAATCGAAATTCCATATTTTTTTGCAATAGAATATTTAGTTTCTTTTGTAAGTACATCGTGATAGATAAATTTATCTTGACTTACAACCGTTTTTTTCGGGGTCTTTTTCGAGATGTTTTTTGAAGGGATAATAATGATCTGTCCAATTTGCAATCCCTCCTCTTCAAGAAACGGATTAGCTCTTTTTAAATCTTCATCAGAAACTCCATATTGCTTTTCTAGTCCGTACAAAGTTTCTTTTGCAATTACTAAGTGAGATTGCGACTGCCCATTTGTTTTAGTCTGTGGAGTCGTAATTTTAGCGCCTACTTTATTTGGAATCAATAAAATACTATTTGGCTTAAGCCCTCTTTGTGCATCAGGGTTTAATTGGTAAATATCGTAAGGAGTGACGGTATACTTCTGTGCTATTTGATTGATCGTTTCTCCCTTCTCAACTTTATGTGTTATTACTTTTTCCTGTGAAAAAACGTTTGATGTAAATAGGAAAAGGCTAATATAAATTGCAAAAAAATACTTCATCGTAGTAGGTATGTAAATTATTGGTTCAAAGATAACAAAAACGGTACCAAATTTTGATTAAAAAAAATTAGTACCGCTTATATAACGAATATTAAAAACAATTATTCTATGATGGAATAAAAGAAATCAAGCCCTATTCCCATTCAATTGTTGCAGGCGGTTTTGAACTAATGTCATACACCACTCTATTAACTCCTTTTACTTTGTTGATGATATCATTCGACACTTTCATTAAGAAATCGTATGGCAAATGTACCCAGTCTGCAGTCATACCATCGGTAGATTCTACGGCACGCAGCGCAACTACTTTTTCATAAGTACGTTCATCACCCATCACCCCTACACTATTTACAGGAAGAAGGATTGCTCCGGCTTGCCATACTTTATCGTATAATCCCCAAGATTTCAATCCATCGATAAAAATAGCATCTACATCTTGCAAAATACTAACTTTCTCTGGCGTGATATCCCCTAAGATTCTAATAGACAATCCAGGCCCTGGAAAAGGATGTCTTCCCAATAATTCAGGGTCAATTCCCAAAGAAGCCCCTACTCTACGTACTTCATCTTTAAAAAGCATACGAAGCGGCTCCACAATTTTCAATTTCATATAATCAGGCAAACCACCTACATTATGATGTGATTTTATTGTGGCTGAAGGTCCTTTCACAGAAACTGATTCGATGACATCAGGGTATATGGTTCCTTGTGCCAACCATTTTACACCTTCAATTAAATGCGATTCATCATCAAAAACTTCGATAAATACTCTACCAATAATTTTTCGTTTGGTTTCAGGATCACTTACTCCGGCAAGTTCTGACAAGAAACGATCTCCTGCATCTACGCCTTTAACGTTTAGACCCATTCCCTTATATTGATCTAATACACTTTGGTATTCGTTTTTACGAAGCAAACCGTTATTTACAAAGATACAGTACAAATTTTCACCAATAGCTTGATGTAATAAAACAGCGGCTACAGTAGAATCTACTCCGCCAGACAGTCCCAGAACAACTTTATCATCTTGCACTTTCTCCTTCAGTTCAGCAACCATATCAGCCACGAAAGCATTTGGAGTAAAGTTTTGAGGAACCTCCGCAATTTTTACTAAGAAATTCTCGAGCATTTTTGATCCGTCGGTAGAATGAAAAACTTCTGGATGGTACTGAATAGCATAGGTTGTTTCACCCTCGATTTTGTAAGCTGCAAATTCAACATCGTTTGTACTAGCCAGCTTCACGCCATTTGTAGGCATGGACTTTACACTGTCGCTATGACTCATCCAAACTTGACTATTCTCAGAAACACCTTCAAAGAAAACTTCATTCTCTCTTATATAAGATAAATTAGCTCTACCATATTCTCTCGTATTTGAAGCCGCTACTTCCCCACCACTAAAATGAGCTAAGTATTGTGCTCCATAACATATGGCAAGCATAGGTAATTTGCCTCTAATTTGGGATAAATCTGGATGCGGCGCGTCTTCTCCTCTAACAGAAAAGGGACTACCTCCAAGAATTACGGCTTTATAACTGGATAAATCACTCGGGAAATGATTGTATGGAAAAATTTCGCAGAATATATTTAATTCGCGAACTCTGCGCGCAATAAGCTGTGTGTATTGCGATCCAAAATCTAAAATAAGTACGTTGTGTTGCATGCACAAAAATACTTTTTATATTCGGGATTGAAAAATTGAATTTTGAAAAAATGTAATTTATTTTTCCTCTACGTCCACTAAATGTAAAAATATACAAAGCGACATGATACCAGACTTTAAATACACATTACGCTATTTTTCTATAAGATCAGAAATTACTGTATAATTAAGCGTAACTTAATCCAAAAGAAAATAATTTAATTGCATAATAATCAATTACTTAAAAAAATAAATGAGAATTAAAAAATCTAAGAACATATAGAAGCCAGTTTAATAATGTATCAATGACACTTAATTAATTACTTTTACAAAACATTAATTAAAAAAAATATTTTGAAGAAATATATTTACACAACCATAGCTACTTTGGGTCTTTTTATCGTTTCTTGTAGTGTTGTGGACCAGTTACTGACATTTACAATTTCAAATCAGACTACTTTTAAAATTCCAAGTGGTTTTCCTGTTGGAGTGCCAATCGATTTTGTAACACCAGATATCACTACCAACTCAAGCTCTGAGTTTGAGAATAACAACACAAAAGCTAATTTAGTAAAAGACGTCAGATTAAAAGATTTGACAGTAACAATAACGGACCCTGCTAACAAAACTTTCAGCTTTTTGAAATCAATACGTCTCTATATTTCAACAGATGCAAACGACGAAATTGAATTAGCTTATAAAGACGATATAAACTCTACTTCAAACACTTTAACACTTTTACCTACTGACGCGAAACTGGATAAATATATTAAAGCTCCTTCCTTTAAATTACGCACCGAAGCTGTAACTAAAGAAGCTATAAGTCAAGATATTACCGTAAAAGCAGATATGAAGTTCAGAGTCACAGCTGATCCTTTTTAGTTCGAATAAAGCAAAACTTATTCTTTAATAAATGTAAATTTAGATTTGACTCCGGTGTCAAAATTATTCCACAAGTCAGACAACAACAAATTCCCTTCGGAGTCATACACATAAAATGCGCCTGTGTTTCCTCCAAGCGCACCGCGATTTAATGCCTCTAACTCTAAATAATTAAGTCCTTCTAGAAGTTCTATTTTAATGTCTTTAAAATTAGAGTCTAAGTATAAATTATTTGCTAAAACTGTACCCTTATAGTTATGTATAATTGTAGCTTTTATTAAATCCCCATCAATTGCACCATAGTCTCTTACTCGAATCATCAAAGATTTGGACTTCGTGCGTATGATTCCGAAATCTAAATCTTTTGCATTTAAATACGATGTATCCTCTTTGAGTCGATTACTGACTAATGATTTTTCAATACTCTTATTCATCTTGTCCCTCACTTCATCACCTGGATTAATAAAATCATTGGTTTTAATCATAGAGATAGGATCAGGATCGCCAATTTTAAAATTAGTACTCTGAAATTTGACTTCCGGCTTTTTTAAAATGTTAGGAGCTACGATATCTGGTGGTGCAACCGGTGCAGGAATTGCTTTTCTAGTTTTAATGCCCGTATACAAAGGAGGTATTGCTTTAAACTTAGAACTAAACTCCATTTGAGAATAGCCGTTTACTGCAAAACACATCATAATTAACAATAATACCTGTTTCATATTATACCCCTTTGTTTTTAAATACTCTAAATATTATTTTGCGACAAATATACCGTGCTTTCTATTTAGAAAACAAAACATCAAACGAACATTAAAAAAAAATTTAACCTTATTTAATTAAAAACCATTTTATATTGCAGTTTCAAACCGTCTTCTTTATGACAAAATACTTTTATTGCTTATCTACAATTATGGTAGCCTTGTACCCTGTTCCTATATTCCATTGACTGGATGAAATCATCTTTCCTTTATCATCATAGACTTCAAATTCTGCCGTATTAGGTGCGGCAAAACCTTCATTTAAAGCTTCGAAATCAATTCTATTAGCCCCTTTTTCCAAATTTATTTCAAATCCCTTAAAGTCTCCATCCAATACCACCTCATACTCTATGACCTTATAATTTACATAAATTCTTATTTTATCCCCATCAACATAGGCTCCATCGCGATACCTTACATTTGCACTTTTAGAGCAAGTTTTAAAAACACCTAAGTCCTGGTTTTTTTTATAAACTTCTGACGCAACGATCACATCATTTTTAGGCACTTTAAAATTGTTTTCCGGTATGGGATCAGCAACATAAGGCTTCACTTCGGATGGCCCCGGTATCCGTGGAATTACTGCTTTAATTTTCAAAGGCATAGTTTTAGGGGGAACTGCTTTAAAATTATCGTCAAATTTATCCTGAGAATAACTGTTTGACATCATTCCAAATATCAAAAGAAAAAAGAAAATTCGCTTCATGCCACTTATATATTTATTGATCATTTGTGCCGTTTTATTAAAAATAGAAACCCAATATTAAAACAACATAATAATGGAGTACTTTAACTTTATCTTATAACTTTAAATTTAAATAAATAGTATATTTCCCAGCATCAAATATGCTAAAACCACTCTATCAAAATAGAACTTTTCTAGCGAAAACCATTGTTTTTTATTTCATTAATATTATAAATTGCAAAAAATATACCAAACTTTAGAACAAAATAACATTCCTTTATAAATAAAATAAAAAACGAGTCACAATGAAAAGAGAAAACATATTAATGGGTTCGCCTTGGGAAGATAAAATGGGCTATTGTCGTGCTGTGCGTATTGGCAATATCATCGAAGTTTCAGGAACAGTGGCGCTTGTGGATGGAGAAAAAGTAAAAGCTGACGATGCTTATTCTCAAACATTTAATATTCTTGAGAGAGTGGAAAAAGTACTCGAAAATTTGAACGCAAGCATGAAAGATGTTATTCGTACCCGTATTTTCACTACCGATATCAATTCCTTTGATGACGTCGCTAAAGCACATGCCTCATTTTTTAAAGATATAAAACCTACTACCGGTTTCTATGAAATCAGTAAATTAGTAGCTCCTGAATATATAGTGGAGATTGAATTTACAGCTGTACTTCCTGAAAAACAAAATATTTCGAAAGGATTGTAATACTTTAGCCAAAAATCGCTTGGGTAATTCCACTATTGAAACGAATGAATTCAAAAAAATTAAAAAAAATTATAGTAAGCATCCCAAAATGGCTCTTCATTTGTGTCTTGATAGGCCTTTTATCTGGTTCGGCCTCCGCCTTTTTATTAATAGCCTTAGAATGGGCAGCACAATACAGAGGTCATAATAACTGGATCATTTGGCTTTTGCCAATTGGAGGATTGCTTATTGGGTTAGGATATCATTATTACGGAAAAGAAGCTGTAAAGGGGAATAATTTATTGCTGGAAGAATACGAAACTCCACAAAAGACGATTCCTTTAAAAATGGCTCCTTTAGTCCTTATAGGCACAATAATCACGCATTTATTTGGCGGATCAGCCGGTCGTGAAGGAACTGCGGTGCAGATGGGCGGTGCAATCGCTGATCAATTTACCGGCGTTTTCAAACTCGCTAATTCAGAAAGAAAAACACTAATCATTTTAGGAATCAGTGCCGGATTTGCTTCCGTTTTTGGGACTCCTTTAGCAGGGGCTTTATTTGCGTTAGAGGTACTCTATTTTAGTAAAATCAGTTACAAAAGCATTGTTTTATCCTTTCTAGTTGCCTTTATCGCGTACTACACAGTAGAGTTATGGCAAGTACAACACACCCACTATGCCATTACTATCGTGCCTACCTTAACTTTAAAATTACTGCTTTGGATTATTCCTATTAGTATTTTGTTTGGTTTAGCAGCGATGCTTTTTTCCAGAAGTACCCATTACTGGGGTACTTTATTTTCGAAAACAATACCATATCCTCCACTGCGTCCCTTTGTGGGAGGTATTATATTTGCATCCGCTATGTATTTCATCGGAACCACAAAATACCTGGGCTTAGGAGTTCCTATTATTGTCGAATCCTTTTCTAATCCAAGTGAATATTATGACTTTTTACTTAAAATATTATTCACCGGATTTACTTTAGGTGCCGGATTTAAGGGAGGTGAAGTCACCCCATTGTTTTTTATTGGTGCCACATTAGGAAGCGCTTTATCCCTTTTTGTCCCATTACCTATTGGGCTGTTAGCAGGAATGGGGTTTGTAGCAGTTTTTTCAGGAGCCACTCATACACCCATAACCTGCACGGTTATGGGAATGGAACTCTTTGGAATGGAAAGCGGATTATTTATCGGAATTGCCTGTTTTATTGCTTATTTAGCATCGGGTTCAGTAGGTATTTATCACTCACAAATCATAAAAGGAGCTAAGTATCATTTATATCAAAAATTTAAAAGAAGAAAATTAGACCACTTTTGATCTAAAAAACAACGTTAATTTTTCAAATGATTTCAACATTACATTAAAAAAATGTAAATTCGCATACTATGAAAATACAAGACATTCAAGCGATACAGTTGTTATTGGCAACACCAAAAAAAATTGCAATCATTCCACATAAAGGTCCTGACGGAGATGCTATGGGGTCCACCTTGGGATTATATCACTTTTTACTAAAAAACAATCATGAACCTATCGTGATTGCACCAAATGAATTTCCAGATTTTCTGGCTTGGCTTCCAGGCTCAGAGAATGTTAAAATATTCGAAAAAGAAAAAGAAAACTGCACCGCAATACTGGAGAGCGCCGATCTTATTTTTACGTTGGATTTCAATGCTTTACATCGTGTAGGCGGAGGAATGGAGGCTGTTTTAGCTGAGATGAAAGCGCCATTTATCATGATTGACCACCATCAAAAACCAGATGATTATGCCGCATACACCTATTCGGACACCTCTTTTGGGTCCACTTGCGAAATGTTATATAACTTCATTACTTTTCTTAGTAAAAAAGAAGACATCGACAAGACAATCGCAACCTGTATTTATACTGGGATTCTAACTGATTCCGGTTCCTTTCGATTCCCGGGAACCACCGGAAACACGCATAGGATTGTTGCCGAATTAATTGATTTAGGTGTTGAAAACACTAAAATACCCACTTTGCTTTTTGAAAATAGTTCGTACAGCCGATTGCAACTATTGGGCAGAGCCCTTCAAAACTTAAAAGTAATCCCAGAACATCAAACGACCTATACTACGTTAACTCAAGATGAATTGAATACTTTTGATTATGTAAGAGGGGATACTGAAGGTATCGTAAACTATGGTTTAAGCATCAAAGGAATTGTATTTACAGCTATTTTTATCGAAAATAAAGACGAAAAAATAATTAAAATATCCTTTCGTTCACAAGGTGACTTTGATGTCAACCTCTTTGCACGAGATCATTTTCACGGTGGAGGACATCGCAATGCAGCTGGTGGAAAATCAGAAGTATCGATGGAAGAAACAATACGCAAATTTGAGAATTTAGTAACAAAACTAACGATATAACACATCATGAAATTTAGTTCTATTATTGCAATTGCCCTATTTATATCACTTATTTTTTCCGGCTGCAAACAGCATCAGGAAGCCCGAAGACCTATTTCACAAACTTCAGGAAGTTTCATGAAAAAATCAGTGGAAAGAAATAAAAAATTAGTGGCTGTAGAGGAAGATCAGATTAAAAAACTGATGCAAAGTAATCCAGAAGTAGATTATATGGCTTCTTCAAAAGGCTATTGGTATTCCTATGAAAGTGAAAATGAAGTAGACACCTTGACTCCAAAAAAAGGAGATGTAGTATTCTTTGACTATGAAATAAAAGACCTTAGCGGCGCTATCATCTACTCCGAATTAGAGTTAAGACCGCAAATCTATTATGTTGACAAACAAAACATCATGATGGGATTAAGAGACGGTATCAAACTAATGCATAAAAATGAAAAAGTGAATTTTCTTTTTCCTTCGCACATCGGGTTTGGTTATCATGGTGACAACAAAAGAATTGGCCACAACCAACCCTTGATTTGCACCGTTACATTGCGTGATTTTATGTCGGAAGCCAACTATAACAAACAAATAGAAACAAAATCAACTCCTGCTTTAACAGCCGTGAAGAAAGTAATGCCAGACTCTACCCCGCAAGTGCCAACTCCGATAAAAAAACCAAATCCAACCCCAATACAAGCAAAAGACACTTTAAAATAGTAATCTAACCACTATCGTTATGAAAAAAAGCATCCTATTCGTGTTACTCGCAATTGCTACATTGTATTCCTGCAATGAGGAACATAGCGATCTCCCAGATGGTTTATTTGCAAAAATAGCAACTAATAAAGGAGACATTATTGTCGATTTAGACTACAAAAAAGCACCTATCACAGTCGCCAACTTTGTTACTTTGGCCGAAGGTAAAAATGATTTTGTCACTAATGACAACTTAAAAGGACGTCCTTTTTATGATGGATTAAGATTCCACAGAGTTATCCAAGATTTCATGATACAAACAGGAGACCCGCTAGGTACAGGTTCCGGTGATGCCGGATATAAATTCAAAGATGAAATTACTGACATGCGTTTTGATGAAGCTGGCGTTTTGGCCATGGCAAATAATGGTCCAGCAACAAACAGCAGTCAATTCTTCATTACACATGTTGCAACCCCATGGTTAAACGGTAAACATACTATTTTTGGCCATGTAGTTGGTAAAGGAATGGATATCGTAAACCTAGTTCAGCAAAACGACTATGTTAATAAAGTTACGATTATCCGTAAAGGAGAAGCAGCAAAAAAGTTTAATGCAGTAAAAACTTTCTACGATTATTTCTCCGTAGAATCTGAAAATCAAAAGCAAAAACTGGCTATTGAAGCGCAAAGCAAAAAGAAGTACGACGAGAAATATAAAGACGTCCGTGAAGACAAGGTGAAATATTTTAATGCCTTAGAGAGAAAAGCAACAAAAACATCTACCGGACTTTCATATGTTATCACTACGAAGGCAGGTGGCAAAAAACCAGCAAAAGGAGCAGCGTTATCGATTCATTATGCAGGTTTTCTGGAAGACGGTCATCTTTTTGACACAAGTATAGAAAATGTAGCTCAAACTTATGGAAAATTTGATCCCACCAGAGCAGCTCAAAATGGATACCAGCCCATTCCTTTTCAGGCTGGAAAAAAAGATGGCATGATTCCTGGTTTCATTGAAGGATTAGAAAAGTTATCTTATGGTGATAAGGCAATTTTATTTATACCCTCTCACTTAGCATATGGTGCTGGTGGTGCGGGAGATGTAATTCCTCCCAATACGAATATTGTGTTCGAAATAGAATTGTTAGAAGCAACACCTCAATAATCAAATAGCCCTATATAAATAAGTCCTTAAATAAATATAAAATGAAACTTAAACTTTTATTTTTAGTATGTAGCGCAATGCTCAGTGTGCAATGTCAAACCACAAAAAAAGCAGTTCTTGATAAGAACATAGCCACAGCGTCTAAACCTTCTTTAATGACGCCGGTTGTCGAAGGTCTTTTTGTCACTTTTACCACAACTAAAGGCGATGTAACCGCCCAATTAGAGTATGTGAAAACGCCCGTTACCGTTGCTAATTTTATTGCCCTAGCTGAAGGAAAGAATAATTTTGTAACTGACGATAAACTGAAAGCGAAACCTTTTTTTGATGGTTTAAAATTTCATCGTGTGATCCCTAACTTCATGATTCAAGGAGGTGATCCTTCAGGAACTGGCTCTGCCGGTACTGGCTATGCTTTCAAAGATGAATTTACTGATCTAAAGTTTGACCAAGCCGGTATTTTAGCTATGGCAAACTCTGGTCCCGCTACTAATTCAAGTCAATTTTTTATAACTCATAAAGATACGCCATGGCTAAACGGAAAGCATACGATTTTTGGGCATGTAACGGAAGGTATGGATGTCGTTAATGCTATCACTCAAGACGATGTGATTAAAAAAGTAACTATTACACGAAAAGGTACTTTGGCAAAAAAATTTGATGCTCCAAAAGTATTCTCTGATTATCTTCTAAATAAAGCGGCAGATGCTAAGAAACAAGCATTGATTGATGCCGAAAATAAAGCGAAGGAAGCAGCAGCAGCAGCAGAAAGCAAGAAAGCCGCTGTGGAGAAATATGCGCCAGTAATTGCTTCAAAAAAAGCCTATTTCGCTACTTTAAAAGCTACTGCAACTACAACTCCTTCTGGATTGACTTACAAAATAGTCCAAAAAGGAACAGGCATAAAACCGGTTGACGGCAGCACCTTTTATTTTCACTACGCTGGTTATTTTGAAGATGGAAGCTTATTTGACAGCAGCTATGCGGACGTAAATAAAACCTATGGTAAATATGATGAAAATAGAGCCGCACAAAACGGATACCAGGCTTTTCCTTTTCAAGCAGGAAAAAAAGACGGTATGATTCCTGGGTTTTTGGAAGGATTGAGTCTGATGTCTTATGGAGATAAAGTGGTGTTATTCATTCCTTCTAATTTAGCTTATGGAGAACGAGGCGCTGGTGGAGTTATACCGCCAAATGCAACCCTGATTTTTGAAATGGAGATGCTCGAAACACAAACAGGTCTCAAAAAATAAACAAAGCGTTTTAACGTGACTTTATAATAGAAACCCGATACATTAAGAAATGTATCGGGTTTCTATTTATACGAGTTCTTCAACTACTATTTACTCTTAAACTTCCAGTCGAATTCGTCTTTTTGATTTATAATTGCACCAATTTCTACTTTTACCACCTCTTCAAATTCTGTTTGAAAGATAATCCAATTGTCTTCGTTAAAATAGTTTTCGAATGTATCGAATTCTTCCTGAGTAAAATTAACCACCCC
Organism: Flavobacterium sp. ACAM 123; assembly: GCF_000264055.1. Lineage (GTDB taxonomy): Bacteria > Bacteroidota > Bacteroidia > Flavobacteriales > Flavobacteriaceae > Flavobacterium. The sequence continues at coordinate 25,848 of NZ_AJXL01000036.1, forward strand.
TTTTGTAGCCAATTCTTTTTTGACTTCGCTGATTTTTCTATTGATCACTTTATTTCCGAATAACTCCAAATTTGTATTGGAAGCCACCATATATCCCAGTTTAAAGTCTTCCTCTTTGTAGAATGTCAAACGGATTTTAAGTACATTATAAGCAAAAATAACGTTGTCATCTTCGTCCTTGTAGTTTCTATCTGGCTTACCGTATATTGTGGTAACATCCTTTTGTTTCATCCCGAAAATGAGTTTATCAATTCCGTTCTTTAAGTTTACTTTCATCTAATTATCTTTTGTGACAAAGTTCGCAAAGTTTTTGGCAATGTGACCTATAATTTTTATTTTATAAGTCAAAACCAAATTCAAAACTACTTTGAAAGCTTATGACGAATTACAAGGTTCCTTCATCCTAGACATGAAAAACCCAGATATATATATTGTGCTGCATACAGATATTACTCAAAAAACCTTTATTTAAAAGAAGTCGGTATCCATAACCGAAACTTCCGATACTGAGAATTGATTATCCCACTGCTAAAAACAAATTTCTGACCAATAGATAAAATTATACATCAACGGACGAAACGTAATTTTTGTTTAACTTAGCCTTAAACAAAACGAATACAACAAACCTCATTTTTAGTAACTGTCAGCATGCTCATAAAACGGTCCATTTGGATCTTAAGGATTACTAAAATTCAGTTAGGACAAACCATCTATTTATGAAACTCCCCATACAAGATAACGAATTCCTTTTTTTGCTTTCTTCCGTAACAATTGTAATCGTTTTAGAAGTTTTATCGATTATTGGTTTACACATTCCACAGCCCTATGCCCCATTTGTTTTCGCAGCTTTTATTATCGGCATTGGCCACGGCGTTTTGCTAAATGGTATAAAAGCAATTTTCAAACTTAAATTTAGCAGTATCAATTTATTGATGACCATTGCCGTTGTTGCTGCTTTTTATTTGGAAGAATACCCGGAAGCAGCTGTTGTTATTGTGCTCTATGTTTTGGGAGAGCGACTGGAAGATATCGGTCTTGAGAACTCAAAATTGGCATTAAACCAATTGGTCAGTATAGCCCCAAAAACTGCTTTTGTCAAATCAGAAAATAAAAATGTTCCCGTCAACGCAATTGCCGTAGGTACAATTATTCAGGTCAAACCCGGGGAAATGATTCCTTTAGACGGAAAAATAATCTCAGGAGAAACTACCGTTGATGAAGCGGCCATTACCGGAGAACCCATCCCAAAAGACAAGCATCAAGGTGCTATTTTATTTGCAGGAACACTCAACAAAGATGGTTTCGTTGAAATGGAAACCACCACCCTTTCCACAGACACCACCTTTGCTAAAATAATTCGCCTGACTTTTGAAGCCGCAGCTTCTAGAAGTGATACACAGAAATTCATTCAGCGGTTTTCACAATTCTATACGCCTATCATAATCGCAATGGCAGTTTTGATTTTTGCCGTACCGGTTTTTATACTGCAACTAGATTTTGATTTATGGCTGAAACAAGCTATTACGCTGTTAGTGATCGCTTGCCCCTGCGCCCTTGTGATCTCCACTCCTGTTGCTATCTATGCTGCGATAGGGAATGCTTCCGCAAAAGGGGCTCTAGTAAAAGGCGGGAAATACATAGAGGCCATGGCTAAGATCAAAGCGATAGCTTTAGACAAAACCAGAACCATCACATATGGAACTCCAATCGTTTCCGATATTTTTCCGCTAAACGGAACCAGCCGTGGAGAACTGCTGGCCTGCACTGCCGGAACCGAATTTTTCTCAGAACATCCCCTGGCGCAAGCCATCGTGACAGCTAGCAGAGCAGAAGGTTTTGAACCGCACAAAGCAGAAAGTTTTAAAAGCATCATGGGAAAAGGGGCCACTGCAAAATGTTTGGTTTGTACGGACAAAACCGTATTTGTAGGCAAGCTTGAATTCATCAGAGAATATCACGAAATAAGCGAAGACGCTGAAAAAATTGTCGAAAAACTAGCTACCGAAGGTAAAACAAGCGTTGTAGTCAGCTTTGGTCAAGGAGTGGATGGTATAATTGGTTTGACTGACGCAATAAAACCCGACAGTGTTACCGCCATAAAGGAACTACAGGCCCTTAATATCGAGTTAATAATGCTAACGGGAGACAGTGAAAAAGCAGCCCATTATGTGGCCAATAGCATCGGTATTAAAAAAGTATATGGAGATTTACTTCCAGAACACAAATCGGAGAAAATGAGCGCCCTTTTAAAAGAATACGGTAGCGTGGCCATGGTTGGTGATGGTATAAACGATGCACCCGCACTGGCATCGAGTACCGTAGGAATTGCAATGGGCGCTGCCGGAAGCGATACGGCAATTGAAACCGCCAATATTGCCCTGATGAACGACAAGCTTTGCCTTATCCCCCTTCTGATTCGCCTCAGCAAAAAAACCTTGCTAAGAATAAAAACAAATACCATAGGAGCCATAGCCGTAAAAATGGTTTTTATTGCATTGGCCTTCATGGGATACGGCAATCTAGTTTTCGCTATTGCCGCAGATGTAGGTGTGACTTTAATTGTCATTTTATTAAGCCTAAACTTGATGCGGTTTGAGAACAAGTAAAGAAAAAATACAGTGCTCAAATTTTAAAACACTTAACGCGTCGAATGACTTTGCGTTTTTAGCGTCATAAAACAAACAAATTACACAAAAATCACCACTCGATTTTTCAGTACTTCAAATTGAAAGTGACTACTTTTCACGAGGTTTCTAATCTAAAAAATATTAGTTTCGAGTTAATAAAGTGGATATAACTCACTAACTTTCATGTTGAAAAGCAACTACACGCCATCTTTGTCAAGCTTCTCAAAATCAAATTAAACTGTTTATTTATAAAAATATCATTTGAAAAAAAGTCTTTCTCGGATTTGCCATAAATGTTCTAGTCGTCATTGCTGCACGGTGGATTTTCATCTCACGTCTTGACAAACAAAGAGACCAGACGATGGGTTCGCTATTAAACTAAATGTCGTTTTCCTTATTTGTATTATCCATTATTTTATTGATCGTTGTTTATTTTATTATCAATTTGCAATTAAACGCTAAAAAAATACACAAGAATCACTATGCGATACCAGACAATAATATAATTGAAGTAGTAGCCCACCAACGAGACATCAGCAAATACAAACAATTAGAGTAAAAATTAAAAAAAAATACAGATAATGAATCAGCTAGAGAAAAGCAGCAAACCGGGACGAAGAAATAGAAGAAATAGACTCTAAAATAAAAATAGTTTTATTCCTTCATAATTGAGATTAGATGTGGCCTAATGCTCTTAAACCACTCCTCCCTGAGGATGCTTAAAATAATAGTATCACGTCGTAAATCGCCATTAGATGTCAATATGTGATTTCGCAGTACTCCCTCTTCCTTGCAACCGATACTTTTCATAGCGGCTATACTTCTCTTATTATTATTATCAGCGCGGAATTCTACACGTTCCATTCCAAGAGTTTCGAACGCAAATTGCAACACTAAAAATTTACAATGTTTATTTAATCCAGTACCACAAAATTGTTTCCCGTACCAAGTAAAACCTAATAGAAGTGTTTTAAATTCAAGGTTGATATCATAAAAACGAGTGCTTCCAGCATATTTACCAGATCGCTTATCGAAAACTATAAAAGGGAATTAGGTTTTAGTATCTCGTGCTGCTAACGCCAATTGAATATAATTGATCAGGTTTTCTTTTCCATTTGCCTGAACTAAGGAATACTCCCAAGTCTCTGGCTCATTGAGAGAAATTTCCAATAAGTGCTCCACATCGCTCTGTTGAAGCGGACGAAGTAGAACTCGTTCATCTTCAAGGATTATATGCTGTGAGAAGTTGAAAGATGCGGCCATTGATTTTCGTGACTATTTAGCGTGCCCAGCGACACTTACAGATTATTTTTTTGTCAGTGCTTTGCCTGTGCGGGTAAAAACCTCGAGTCTCACGTAGGTGAAACCTTAACAAACTATATGCACAACTAAAATTCCTACTTCGCCTGAAACAAACTGCTACAGTACTTTGTGAAAACTGTCTATCAAAACGCAGATTCTGAAATAAAAAATGCAGTTTGTCAATCTATTCACTCATTTCATCGTAGCGCATGGGAACTTGTGGGTCGTAAAGCGGACACTTGTATTCTTCCATAATACTTACTAAAAGATCCATTGTTTTCCCTTCAGTACCATAGCAATCAATCTGTATGCTTTGCGGCGTTGTTAGTACTTGAAATGCACCTACTCCCTTGTTGTTTTTCCAACTGTTTTCATCTACTTTTTCCCATTTTGAAAATACGGAAGCAATTCTATTCAAAATTACTTGAACAGGAAGTTCTTCAAGACCTTCAATTTTTGTCTCTTCATCGAGTGCTTCATACACTTCTTGATGGTTTAGATACACCTCCTCTAAATATTTCCAAAAAATTAATTCGTACATATCATTTTGTTTTTAGCCCTGATGGAAGTGGCATCCTTTTCTTGTCTCGTTAAAAAACGAGACAAGAAAAGATACAACGGACAGCAGGAATAGCTCCTAATTATATTAATATTCGAAAGTTCCGTATTCGCTGGTGATTGTCAATTTTTTATTAGCGGCTGCTTCGACCCTTCCCACGATTTGTGCATCGACGTTGAACGATTTTGAAATAGCAATAATCTCCTGTGCTACTGCTTCGGGAACATACAATTCCATACGGTGTCCACAGTTAAAAACTTGATACATTTCTTTCCAATCTGTTTTAGACTGTTCTTGTATCAACTTAAATAAAGGAGGAACCGGGAACAAATTGTCTTTTATAATATGTAGGTTTTCTACGAAATGCAGGATTTTAGTTTGTGCTCCTCCACTACAATGTACCATACCATGAATATTGGTAGCATCATATTGATCTAAAATTTTCTTAATAATAGGCGCGTAAGTTCTCGTTGGCGAAAGCACTAATTGTCCGGCATCGATAGGAGAATTCTCTACCTGATCAGTCAACTTTACTTGCCCTGAATAAATTAAGTCTTCTGGAACCGCAGCATCGTAACTTTCTGGGTATTTAGTTGCCAAATATTTCCCGAATACATCGTGACGTGCAGAGGTCAATCCATTACTTCCCATTCCGCCATTATAACTTTTTTCATAACTCGCCTGACCAAAAGAAGCCAAACCTACAATCACATCCCCCACTTTGATATTAGCATTGTCAATGACTTTAGAACGTTTCATTCTAGCTGTAACGGTAGAATCCACAATTATAGTACGAACAATATCACCCACATCAGCCGTTTCACCGCCCGTGGAGTGTATGGTTACCCCAAAAGAATCCAACTCTTTGATCAACTCTTCTGTTCCATTGATAATAGCCGAAATTACCTCACCCGAAATCAAATTTTTGTTTCTACCAATAGTGGAAGAAAGTAAAATATTGTCAGTTGCTCCCACACACAATAAATCATCAATATTCATAATTAAAGCATCTTGGGCGATCCCTTTCCACACTGATATATCACCTGTTTCTTTCCAATACATGTACGCCAAAGAAGATTTAGTTCCTGCTCCATCTGCGTGCATAATCAAACAATAATCCTCATCTTGGGTAAGATAATCGGGAATAATTTTGCAAAATGCCTGAGGAAACAATCCTTTATCAATATTTTTTATAGCGTTATGCACATCTTCTTTGGATGCTGAAACACCGCGAAGCGCATATCGTTTGCTAGTATCTGAACTCATGTAGTGTCGTTGTATAAGCTGCTTTTAAGCAACTGGGTTGTGCGGCAAAGATAAATATTTTTTTTGGGTTTAGGTAATTGGGGTGCAAAGTGTTTAATGCAAATATTGAAATTCCCTTTGAATAACTTCAAAAAAAATGCCTATCCAAAACGGACAGGCATTTCTAATATTAAGACTATTTGCTTCCTACTTTGTAAACAATAGTTCTCTGTATTTAGTTAAAGTCCAAAGTTCATTGTCAACCAAAAGCTCCAGTTTATCGCAATGATCACGAATCACCTCAAAATACGGTTTTACATTATCACAGTATGCTTCAGCCATCTCCTGGCCATCAGTCATTACATTCGCTTTCTTTCTTTCGTTCGTCATCTCTAATACTTTAGAGTTGATTCCTTCAATATGCTCAGAAATGTCTTTGATTAAAATGATTTGCTCTTTTGCGATTTTTTCAAAGTCAGCTCCAAAGATGTCTTTCAATCCTTTCACATTCTCAATCAACGTATTTTGGTAACGGATAGCTGTTGGAATCACGTGGTTTGTTGCAATGTCCCCTAATACTCTACCTTCAATTTGAATTTTCTTAGTGTACTCTTCTAATTCAATTTCGTAACGTGCTTCTACCTCAATATGATTCATGATTCCTAGGTCAGAAAACAAATCTAACGCTTGTTTAGATGCTCTTGCTTTCAAAGCGAGCGGTGTCGTTTTGAAGTTACTCAATCCTCTTTTGCCTGCTTCGATTTCCCATGCTTCGCTATATCCATCTCCTTCAAAAAGAATTTTTTTAGAATTTTTGATGTATTCTCTTAATACATTGAAAATAGCATCGTCTTTCTTCATTTCTTTTGTCTCAATCAAAGTATCCACTTCTTTCTTGAAATCCTTCAATTGCTTAGCAACAATCGCATTTAATGTAGTCATTGAATTAGAACAGTTTGAATTAGAACCTACCGCTCTAAACTCAAATTTATTTCCCGTAAAAGCAAATGGTGAAGTTCTATTTCTATCCGTATTGTCCAAAAGAACATCTGGAATTTTACCGACAACATTTAATTTTAAATCTGTTTTTTCTTCCGGAGATAATTTACCCGCCGTTACACCTTCTAATTCAGCTAAAACCTTTGTCAATTGTTCTCCAATAAATACAGAAATAATTGCCGGTGGCGCTTCATTTGCACCTAATCTATGATCATTACCCGCGGTTGCAATAGCACCTCTTAACAAAGATTCATGATCATGTACTGCTTTTATCGTATTGATGAAGAAAGTCAAGAACTGTAAATTGCTCATTGGAGTTTTACTTGGACTTAGCAAGTTAATCCCTGTATCTGTTGCTAAAGACCAGTTATTGTGTTTCCCTGAACCGTTTACTCCTTTAAATGGTTTTTCATGAAATAAGACTTTCAAATCATGACGTTCTGCCACTTTCTCCATAACATCCATCAATAAACAGTTGTGGTCAACCGCTAAGTTTGTTTCTTCGAAAATAGGTGCCAACTCAAATTGATTTGGAGCTACTTCATTATGACGTGTTTTAACTGGTATTCCAAGTAACATACATTCTTGCTCAAGATCTCTCATGTAAGTAAGCGCACGCGTAGGAATTGAACCAAAATAATGATCGTCTAATTGCTGCCCTTTTGCAGAAGTATGCCCTAACAAAGTTCTTCCAGTCATCATAAGATCTGGACGAGAAAGTGCTAAGGATCTATCTATCAAGAAATATTCTTGCTCCCATCCAAGGGTAGCAGTAACTTTCTTTACGTTTTTATCAAAATATTTACAAACATCCGTAGCTGCTTCATCCATGACCTGTAAGGCGCGCAACAAAGGTGTTTTATAATCTAAGGCTTCTCCTGTGTACGAGATAAAAACCGTTGGGATACATAAAGTGGTCCCCCAAATGAACGCTGGAGATGTAGGATCCCAAGCCGTATATCCTCTTGCTTCAAAAGTGTTTCTAATTCCTCCGTTGGGGAAACTAGAGGCATCCGGTTCTTGTTGCACTAATTGTGCCCCTCCAAATTTTTCTACTGGATCGCTACCGTCATATGAAGTTTCAAAGAAAGCATCATGTTTTTCAGCAGTAGCCCCTGTCAAAGGTTGAAACCAATGCGTATAATGAGTCACTCCTTTAGACAGAGCCCATTCTTTCATACCCATTGCAATATAATCTGCTAATTTTCTGTCTATTTTAGTTCCATGCTCGACTGCACCTTTGACTCCTTTAAAAGCATCTGAAGTTAAATATTGCTTCATTGCTTTATCATTAAACACATTTGAACCGAAAAGAGCTGATTTTCTACCGGTTTCTTCAAATTTAATTGGCTTTCTTGTTGATGCTTCTCTCAAAGCTTGGAAACGTATTGTTGACATAAAATTATATTTAATGAATTAAACCCCTATTATTGAGGTACAAATATAATTCAAATAATGTTTTTATAAAATTTTACCTCTATTTTTTTAGGGTAAAACCAATTAATTTATGTTTTTCTTAAAAATATCCTGTTTTACTGACAACCTATTAATTTTCATCTCCTATATTTTCAAATTGACATTTCAGTTAAATTAGAATACATTATTTACCCTAAAACCTAACTTTAGTAGAATAACTTTCGAAGTTCGCAATCAAAAAGTATCTTTGTACATCTAAAAACAACTCGATTTATGATTGTCTGGATTTCTTTCTTTGTTATCGTTTTTATAATTCTCGCACTGGATTTGGGAGTCTTTAACAAAACGCCCCACATTATTAGCTCTAAAGAGGCTACTAAGTGGACCGTTATTTGGGTGACCATTTCTTTTCTCTTTTCGGGAGTTGTTTATTGGATATATGCGAACAACTATATTTCTAACCCGGACGGACTGAAACCTATTGGTGCGTCGATAAAATTCATTACCGGATATTTAATAGAATTATCGTTAAGTGTTGATAACATTTTTGTGATTGCAATCATCTTTTCGGCTTTTAAGATCCCACAAAAATACCAACATAGGGTTTTATTCTGGGGTATACTTGGCGCCATATTTTTTAGGGGTATTGATGATCTTTTTTGGCGTAATGCTAATCAATAAATTCTACTGGGCTACCTATCTTTTTGGCTTCTTCCTGATTTTTACCGCAATGAAAATGCTTTTTACAAGCGGAGAAGAAACATTTGAACCTAAAAAATCATTTGTGTATAAGGGACTGAAAAGGTTAGTTCCCATTTCAAATCATATCGATAAAGAACATTTTTTCGTAAAAAGACGCCACATTATTGCTGCCACTCCCTTATTTGTGGCTTTAGTAGTCATTGAAGTAATGGATGTGGTATTTGCTATAGACAGCGTTCCCGCCATCCTGGCTATCACGAGCGATCCATTTTTAGTTCTTAGCTCTAATATTTTTGCCATATTGGGCTTGCGATCTATGTATTTCTTTTTGGCAAATATGCTTGAAAAATTCAGCTATTTAGAATTTAGCCTTATTGCCATCTTAAGCTTTGTGGGCCTTAAAATGTTGCTCCATGAATTTATCGAAATTCCGGAGTGGGCTTCCTTGGTCTTTATTGCCTTTTCCCTTTTAGCGGGAATTGTAGTTTCCTTACGAATGAGTAAACTGAAAGGTGAGAAAGAAACTAAATAGACCACTATGAAATTAAAGTACATGATATTGGTTTAGCAAATTAAAAATCTACACTGCTACAAATTGCCGCAGAATACGCAGATTAAATCCTTATGATGTTTTTAATTTGTGATCAATAAAACTACTTAGCCTATGAGAGCATCGCTTCCAAAGGAAATTATTTGAGATTAAAGCA